>CAZJOE010000417.1:0-2234 GCA_964547555.1 uncultured Elusimicrobia bacterium
ACCTCCGCCGCGCTTTTAACCGATCCGGAAGCGCGGCGGGTGTATTTGGGCGAGAAGTTCAAAATCTGATATTTAGTTTTATTCTCTCAATTTGACAGTTCTGCTCGGAATTTCTACCATCAAACTTGTTTAAAATCAGCTATTTCTAAACGAAAAGGTCACCTATAATCCCATGAAAGTTCTTGATTTTTTGGATCTAAACTCGGTAGCGATTGATTTAAAAAGCGGCAGCAAGCAGGACGTTGTCGCAGAATTGTGTCAGATGCTCGAAACCAGCGGGCAAATTAAAGATTGCGGCCTTGTCATTGAAGCCTTGATGCAACGAGAAAAATTGGGCTCAACTGGAATCGGCCAAGGGGTGGCGATTCCTCACGGTAAATCCGATTCCGCCGAAAAATTGATCGGCGCGCTCGGAATCTCCAAGAAGGGCGTCAATTTCGAAGCGCTGGACGGAGAACCGGTCCACGTCGTCTTTCTCTTGGTCGCTCCTCCCGACTCCGCCGGACCCCATTTAAAAGCCTTGGCCCGCATCTCCCGCCTTCTCAAAGATAAATTTTTTAGGCAGTCCCTCAAAGAAGCCAAAACAGTCGACGAAATCAAAAAGATCATTCAAGAAGAGGACGAGTACTAAATCGGAATGTCTGAACTCACCATAAAAGAACTTTTCGATGCTTGTGGAAAAGAGCTGGGCTTAGAATGGGGCGCGGGCCGGGAGGGGGGAAATCGTCCCGTTAAGGTGAGTGAAGTAAACCGTCCCGGGTTGTCGTTGGCTGGATACATGGAATTTTTTAGGTCCGAGCGGATCCAGATTTTGGGACAAGGAGAATACGCCTACCTTCACACGCTCGACAACGCCCGCCGCCTTGAAATGATCGGTCTCATGTTCGGCTTCAAAGACCTTCCTTGCGTGATTATGACCCATGGACGCGAGATCACTCCCGAAATTATTGATCAGGCCAATCGCAACAACGTTCCCGTTTTTAGAACCACCCGCACCACCGCCGACCTCATCCGCGAAATTGCCGCCTATCTTGAGAACCGTTTGGCTCCCACGACCATCATGCATGGGGTGCTGGTGGTCGTTTATGGACTCGGAGTTTTGATTGTCGGAGAATCCGGCAGCGGAAAGTCTGAGTGCGGGCTTGAACTGGTGAAGAGAGGGCACATGATTGTGTCTGATGATTTTGTTGAAGTGCGCCGCCATCCGGGAGACGTGCTGATTGGTTCGAGCGGTCCCCTGGTCAAACATTACATGGAAGTGCGGGGCTTAGGGATCATCGACATCAAACAAGTTTTTGGAGTGAGCGCTGTCAAAGACACCACGAAGATTGAGCTGGTGGTGAAATTGGAATTGGACAAAGGTGATGGAAATTACGACCGGATCGGCATTGAGGACCATGCCACGAAAATTTTAGGCGTCGGCCTTCCTGAAGTGGTGCTGCCCTTGAGGCCTGGACGAAATGTGGCGGTGTTGTTGGAAGTGGCCGCTTTAAATCAACGGCTCAAGCAGGAAGGTGTTTTTTCGGCCAAGGAACTGAACGAGAAGCTTATCGCCAAGATGGCCGAAACCAAGGCCTGACGGGTTTTCCTTGAAACAAGGCTTTCAGTGCTTCATCATCACCGGGATGTCGGGAGCGGGGCGAAGCCTGGCGTTGAATGCATTGGAAGATTTGGGCTTAACCTGCGTTGATAACCTTCCCCTCCAGCTTCTTCCAAAATTAGCGGACCTGTATTACGAGAGCGGAAAAACCCTCAAGCAAATCGCGGTCGGCGTGGACGTGCGGCTGGGGATTTTACTCGATGTATTCACGAAATCTCTGCAAGACCTTTCCCGTCGCGGCATCACGTATCAGATTATTTTTTTGGAAGCGAGCGACAACGTTTTAACGCGTCGGTTTTCCGAAACACGTCGGCGCCATCCGTTGGGCATCACGGTCCTAGGCGGTATCCGAGACGAGCGGCGGCGGTTAAAAGGAATTCGTCTTATCGCGGACCGGATCATCGACACTTCCAGCACGCAGCCGAACGATTTAAAAAATATTTTAAACCGCATTATCCGGATTCAGAAGACGCGCTCGATGGCAGTCACGGTGATGTCGTTTGGATACAAATACGGGCTTCCCATGGACGCCGATATCGTTTTGGACGTCCGGTTTTTACCGAACCCCAATTATGTGAGACGGCTTAAGAAGTTAACGGGGCTTCAAGGCAAAGTGTCGTCCTTCGTTCTCAAG
>CAZJOE010000418.1:0-2228 GCA_964547555.1 uncultured Elusimicrobia bacterium
ATTTTAGGAGTGCTGGCGCTCCCGCCGCTCCTGCCGGTTTTTATGGGACTCCTTCCTCGAAGTCGGCCCAATTCACTGTGGGTTCATCTTCAAAGTGTCTGGGAGGATTTTCATTTGGCTGTTTCTCATTTCATTTTGTCGGTTGTTTTTTTGGCGGATCATGCGTGGGTCATGTCGAATGCGTTTCTGCAAACGCTTTATCGTCTGGTGGTAAGCCGCCGCCATTTACTGGAATGGACCAGCGTGGGTATTTCCAAAAAGCATTTCAATAACAATCTCAGCACATTCTACCGGCGGCAAAAATTCCTTCTACTTCTGGTTATGGGCGTGGTGGTTTTAGCGGAGGTTCAGGCCGCCCCGTCTGTGCGAATCCTGGTATTTCCTTTTGCCTTGCTCTGGATTTTGTGTCCGTTGTTTGCGTATCGGCTTAGTCTTCCCATAAAGGAAGATAAAATGCGGCTCCTCACGGCGGCGGACCGGCAATATTTCCGGCTCGTCTCGCGTAAAACATGGTCCTTCTTTGAAACCTTTGTCACGTCGGCCCAACACTTTCTCCCTCCCGATAATTTTCAGGAAATTCCGCTGCCTGTGATTGCACAGCGAACCTCTCCGACCAACATTGGGCTCTATATGTTGTCCACGGTGACCGCCCATGATTTTGGCTGGATCAGCCTTCTTGAAACCGTGGAACGGTTGGAGGCCACTCTCACCACCATTCAAACGCTTCCCTGTTACAAGGGCCATTTGTTCAATTGGTATGACACGAAAGACCTGCGGCCTCTTGAACCGTTGTATATTTCGACTGTGGACAGTGGAAATTTAGCCGGACATTTGTGGGCGGTCGGGAACGCTTGCCGGATTTTTTCTAACGGGACTCCCCCTCCAACCAATTTTTTAGCAGGTTTTAATGATGTGGTCCTCCTTATTAAAGAGGCCATGGCCCGGGTGTCTGCCGACCAGCGCAGTCAGTCCGTATCAATTCAACATCTGGAAGAGTCTTTAGCGGGATTAACGCCTTTCTCAAAAGAAAAAGTCGTCACGCTGGTTGATATGGCGCGCGCGTTGGTGTCTGGGAAGAAAGACAATTCTAGTAAGGAGATTTTGAAATGGGCTGAGGTTTTACTGCATCAAGTGGACGGTCACTTGCGTGACCTCGCCTTGCGCACCGATTCGGGAGATTTGTCTCCCGGCTTACAAGGGCGGTTGAAAAATTTGGCCCAAGAATGTGATTCGATTGTTGAAAATATGCAATTTGGATTTTTATTTGATCCCATCAAAAAGATTTTCTCCATCGGCTTCCAAGCCAATGAACAAAAATTGGATCTCAGTTATTACGATTTGCTCGCCTCCGAAGCGCGGCTCGCGAGTTTCGTCGCCATCGCCAAAGGCGACGTCCCCACGCCTCACTGGTTCAGCTTGTCCCGATCGTTTCGTCCCGTGGATGATGGATTGGCGCTTCTCTCCTGGTCGGGTTCGATGTTTGAGTATCTGATGCCCTCTCTCATCATGAAGGCCCCCTTGAGCAGTATCTTGGATCAAACCAACCGGCGCGTGGTTCGCCGCCAAATTGTTTATGGAAAAAAAAGAAAAGTTCCTTGGGGAATTTCCGAGTCGGCCTACAATATGCAAAACCTTGAATTCACTTACCAATATTCAAACTTCGGCGTTCCGGGAATGGGGCTCAAACGCGGGCTCGAAGAAGATTTGGTGATCGCTCCCTATGCCACCGCGCTCGCGGCCATGGTGAATCCTTCCGCGGCGGCTGAAAATTTCAGGAAATTAAAACGCGCCGGGGCCGAAGGCCCTTATGGATTTTATGAAGCGCTCGACTTTACTCAGACGCGCCTTCCGGAAGACAAAACCGTCGCCGTGGTTCAGGCGTTCATGGCGCACCACCAAGGAATGACGCTTGTGTCTTTGGCCAATGTTCTTTTTGACGGCG
This sequence comes from uncultured Elusimicrobia bacterium, assembly GCA_964547555.1. Classification (GTDB taxonomy): domain Bacteria; phylum Elusimicrobiota; class Elusimicrobia; order F11; family F11; genus CAZJOE01. The sequence goes on from CAZJOE010000418.1 coordinate 1,943, forward strand.
TCATGCAAAACCGGTTTCACGCGGACCCGAAAGTCCAAGCAACGGAACTTCTTCTTCAAGAACGCACGCCGCGCAATGTGGCCATCTCGCGCGGACGAGCGGAAGGAATTGAAGGTGAGGTTCGTGAAATCGTTCCTTTGGTGTGGCGCCGCTTCGGCTCCCCGCATGAAGTTCTCCCCCGCACTCATTTGTTGTCGAACGGCCATTACAGCGTGATGATGACCGCGGCCGGCTCCGGTTATTCAAAGTTTGGCACTGTGGCGGTCACTCGTTGGCGAGAAGACGC
>CAZJOE010000419.1:0-2224 GCA_964547555.1 uncultured Elusimicrobia bacterium
GAATAATTAACTACGATTGGTCATCCCTCAACCCTCCACATTGACATACTGTATTCTATAGAATACACTCAGGAGGAACAGTGGAAATCCACCGAAGAGAAGTAAGAGTCTTTCAAAAATCAAATGGTCGAGCTCCATTTGCAGAATGGTTAAAAGATTTGAAGGACGGCAAGGCTCGGCAAATTATTAAAAGTCGTATTGACAGGATTGAGCAAGGAAATTTTGGTGACTTTAAATTTATAGGGCTAGGAATCTTTGAGACAAAAATTCATTTTGGTCCTGGATACAGGATTTATTTTGGGTTTGATGGGCCTGTTCTAATTATTATTCTTTGCGCAGGAAATAAAAAATCTCAAAAGGATGACATTCGAACCGCTCAGAACTATTGGGCAGATTATAACGGGAGGGGAAATGAGTAGATCAATCAGCTATCACAAATACTTAGTCGAAAGTCTAAAAGATCCAGAAGAAGCAGCGGGTTATCTTAATGTCGTTTTGGAGGATGGCGATGCCCATATGTTCCTGATAGCACTTCGGAATGTAGCGGAAGCGCATGGGGGAATGGTGCGACTCTCCAAATTAACCAAACTCAACAGATCAAATCTGTACAAGATGCTTTCAAAAAATGGGCGCCCTGAAATTCAAAGCGTCTATAAGGTCCTGAATATTCTTGGGCTAAAACTTAATATTGTCGTGAATGAAAAACATGGCTCGAAATTCAAAAAGGCCGCCTAACCTACTTTTTCAAACCTAACTTTTTAACCGTTAAAAAATGTTTCTCCGAAACCGGCTGTATCGACAACCGCATTCCTTTCTTTAAAACCAGCATTCCTTCCAATTCGGGGCGGGACCTCAAATCATCCAGCGAAACGAAATGGGGAAACTTCTCCACGAACTCCACATCAACCATAAACCACACCGGGTTTTCTTTTGTCGCGCGCGGCTCAAAGTAATCGCTCTTTTTGTCCCACTGGGTGAAATCGGGGTAAGCTTCCCGGTGCACACGCGCGAGACCAGCGATGCCGGGGACCTCGCAACTGGAGTGGTAGAACAAAATGAGATCGCCCACCTTCATGTTATTTTTCATGTAATTGCGGGCTTGGTAATTGCGCACGCCGTCCCAATGTCCGGTGCGGTCTTTTTTGAGCTTGTCGATGGAAAATACGTTAGGCTCGGTTTTCATCAGCCAATAATTGTTCGCCATAATTTTTTGTAACCTGGATCGTATCATAGAAGGACACTTATCATGAACGAGGAAATCACCCTATCACCACTTGTCATCGGCCTTGGAACCGCAGTTCCCCGGCTCACGCTGACTCAATCTGACGTCTTGGATTTCATTCTTAAAAATTTCCAAATTAAAGACTCAACCAAAAACCTTTACAAGCGCACCCTTCAAAATAAATCCATCCACACCCGGCATTTCGCGCTGGATCAAATCTCCGATGTTTTGGATCAAGACCATGACCGGATCAACGCGCGATTTGAAAAAGAAGCCGTCCAGTTATCCGTCACCGCTTTAAGTAACGCGCTGCGTTCCGCCGGAGTCGCTGCATACCAAATTGATTACTTGGCCGTGTCGACCTGCACCGGATATATTTGCCCGGGACTTGCGCCTCAACTTATCGAAAAATTAAAAATGCGGGCTGACACTCATTACGCGGACCTCGTGGGAATGGGGTGCGCGGCCGCCATTCCTTCCCTTGAACAAGCATCCAATTTCCTAAAGGCAAACCCGGGATCCATTGCGGCAGTTGTCTCAACTGAAATTTGTTCTGCCGCGATGTTTTCGAATGACGACATCGACCTCGTTATTTCCAATTCAATTTTTTCAGATGGATCGGCCGCGGTAATTTTAAAAGAACCGCTGACCAGCTTCGCTTCCCTGGTCATTCCCGAGTGGAGAGAAACTCTTCGCTTTAAAACCGAACGCGGCTACCTTAAGAACGTATTGGGAAAAGAGGTTCCACAACAAGCCGCCGCAGCCGTCAAAAAATTGATAGCGCGACTCCTCGAAGACAACGAACTGACGCCAAGAGACATTCAACACTGGATGATTCATCCAGGAGGGGAAAAAATTATTCAAGAGATCGAGAAATCCTTAGGGTTAACCAGAATCCAAACACAAGCCTCATGGGATGTTCTTCGCGAGCACGGGAACATGTCGTCCGCCTCCGTTTTATTTGTCCTTAAAAAAGAAATGGAAACCCATCCTCCCCAACCG
>CAZJOE010000420.1:0-2220 GCA_964547555.1 uncultured Elusimicrobia bacterium
TTCAGCAAAACTCTTTCAGATTCGGACCCGAAGAAAATAAGTTTCGCCGAATATTCTTTGCAAATGGTTTCGCACACCTGGGCCATTCGGGAAACATCCCACTGTTTCCATTCCATTCCGCCGCTCACTCCCAGAGAAACCCCCAAAATCTTGGAGTCTGGCGTCATTTGGTGCGAAGCCAAAAAATTCTCGGCAAACTTTTTCTCTTGATCGCCGATTTTTATGGAGGGCGTTTTAACAACAACGCTTTCCGGCATGCCCAATAACGAACCCATTTGAAGGTTCTTATCGATGTCGTGCTCTTTGCCTTCGTCGATATCCAACACGACGGACTTATTAAACACCCACTTTCGATACAATTCTTCTTGCCATAGGTTTAGTTCAAACCATTCCCTTAAACCTTGGGGCGGTGGCGTTATTTTTCGAAGCTGACCGATCCGCCAGGGAACCGAGGCAAGGGCCGGCAGGAAAAACCGGACAGGATCTGTGTATCTGGAAAAACTCGCGTCGAATTGTTGATAGGACAGCTCAAGATTGATTCGTTTTCTTCGCGATTTAGAAGCATTGATCCAGTCAATAACCAGGACCTTGTCGACTGCTTCCAAAGGACCAATAAGATCTTTGGCGGCGGAGTAAGGGCCCGTAACCAAAGTAATGGTGGCGCCAGGAATCCAACGTTTCAGAGATTCCAAGAGGGGCAGAAGAAAAACCATATCGCCCAGGCCTCCATACCCAAACACCAAAAACTTTTTTATCTGACTCGGAGAAGATGCAGATGATTTCTTTAAAATAAAAGGGAGGAGCTCAAAAAAAGAGACGCAGGCTTTAACGATTCTTCGAATGGAGAGGGTTATAAATTTCGTAAGTAGGTTCAATCCTATTGAAAGTCTTTTAATGCCTTGCACACCACGGCAACCTGATCGTCGGTTAAGCTGGGATGCATCGGCAACGCTAGAATTTTTTCGGTTACTTTTTCCGACACGGGGAATGATCCCATTTTAAGACCCAATCTCGCGTAAGCGGGTTGGAGATGAAGTGAGAGCGGATAGTACACGCCGTGCGCAATATCCAGTTTTTTCAATGAATCCATCAACTCTTGGCGACGATCGGACTCAACACAATAAAGATGATAGACGGGCTTGGCGGACGGACTGACATAGGGAGCGCCGATAGAGGGATGCTTCTTTAACGCCTCATTGTACACACCCGCAATCGCGCGGCGCCGCTCGTTCCATTTTTCCAATCGCTTGAGTCCGGCGCGGAGGAATACGGCTTGAACTCCGTCCAACCGGCTGTTGTATCCTTCGACGTCGTGAAAATATTGGCTGGCGCGGCCATGATTGGCGAGCTGAGTCACTTTCTCAATAAAACTTTTTGATTTTGAAACCACCGCCCCCCCATCGCCAAACCCTCCCAAATTCTTGGTCGGGTAAAAACTAAAACTGGCAGCGTCTCCCCACGAACCGGCACGCTTTCCTTCATATTCGGCGCCATGGGCTTGGGCCGCGTCTTCCAAAACAAAAAGTTTGTGTTTCTCGGCGATCTCTTGAATCGACCGCATGTCGCAAAGTTGGCCAAAGATGTGCACAGGAATAATCGCTTTCGTTCGGGGACCGATGGTTTTGGCCAAAAGAGCTGGATCCATCGTGTAGGTTTTGGGATCGATATCAACAAATCGGATGGAAGCGCCAACCGCCGTGATGGCTTCGGTGGTTGCGATAAAAGTAAAAGGGACTGTAATCACTTCATGGCCCGGGCCAATACCGGCCGCTTTCAAAGCCAGGATCAACGCATCCGTTCCATTCGCGACAGGAACACAGGATACGCCCCCGCAAAAGGCGCCGAACTCTTCCGTGAAAAGTTTGACTTCTTCTCCACCGATGTAGGCGGCATTGTCCAGCACCCGCTGAATGCCGGCGTCCACTTCTTTGCGCATTTCAGCCTCGGTGATTTTTAAATTTAGTAAAGGGACCATTATTTTCTAATTCCAATCCTTTGATATATTTCCTGAGTCGATTTAACCGCCGCCTCAATCGAGAATTTTTCGGCGGTGACACGCGCTTCTTTTCCGATTTTCTTGCGAAGTTCCGGTTTTTCAATCAAAAGGCCCAAACCGACGGCCAATGAAGAAGAATCTTCCGGCTTCACCAAAATCATATTCTCGCCCGGCTTGGCCAAATCCATTGTTCCATCCACGGAAGTCGCCGCGCAGGGGAGGCC
>CAZJOE010000421.1:0-2216 GCA_964547555.1 uncultured Elusimicrobia bacterium
GTGAAGATGCTTGGTTAGTTCTTTAAAAACGTCTTTGTCTTTTCGGTAAGCGAGCACGAACATGAAATGCGCGCCGGAAATGGCGGACGCTTTTTTCCAAGCGGGAATATTGATTTGGCCCAAAAACCAGGGCGTGGTTAAAACCACTTCAATGTCGGGAAAACCGGCCGACTTGGCGGCGGTGGTTTTTAGTTTCAAAATAAAATCGTTGGCCAACGTTTCCTGTCCATCCGGATAGAGACAAGCGACTTGGATATGGTCGGAAGGCTTGATGCTCATTTCATCCAAAATCATGTCGTTTTTTTTCGGCTTGACCGGATCTTCAGATTGGTGAATTGTTTCCGGAACAGGTATCCGGAGTTTCTCCATGAAATCTGAACGGGAATCAGCTTCATTTTTTTCGGGCTGAAAAGAAACGGGAAGTTCAGGCTCACCTTCAGGAGTTCCGAATTGCCCAAAAGGCTCTAATTCAAAATCTGATTTATCGTCGTTTTCCGGTGGAACAGGTGCGGGGGGAAGAGAAAAATCAGGTTCCGGCGGAGGCGGACTTTTTTTGTCAGATGGTTTAAAAATTTGAGGAAGGTCGTTGACCGGGGCATTATGCCAGGGATCAGCAGGAAGAGGATCAGGAAAAACTTGCCGCGTCGGATTCTCAATTTTCACCGGAGGGGGAGGAGGTTCCGCCGGAGCGGAAGCGGCCCACCCCAAAACATTCCCATTCCAAAATTCAGCGTCTGAAGGTTGAGGCGATGAAGAGGGAGTGGGTTCCGATGCCTGTCGGAAGGCGGCCTCCCCTAATTTTTCCGATTCAAAATCAGTGGGAGGCAGCGTCGGTTGGGCGGGGCGAAGGATTTCTTCATCTTGAAGAAGCGGTTCGGGATCGGAAATGGAGGGGTCAGATTTGTTAAGCCCAGATAGAACGTTGCGCAATTCGTCTACAATTTTTTCATAACCCTTCGGCGATTTGGCCGAAGCTGACGAACCTTCTAATGAGTCGTCCGATGATGGGTCAGTGGGTGGTGCCATCAGTGTAATTCCTTTGGAAAATAGAGCTGTTCCTCTTATTTATATGGGGGAAACCAGGGTTACTTTCAAGGATTAATTTCAGAAAAAAACCCCAACTTTGCCTCTAGAAAACAGGGCGTTTTCTATTATTTCTCAGCTAATTCAGGAATAGGCTACGATTTCGCCTCGAATTTAGAGATCTTCCCTATTCTTCGCTCGTGACGCTCGGAACGGTCGGGAGGGGTCGTCAGCCAAGCTTTTATAAATTTTTTAATGGAAGTTATCGTCGCCACGCGTCCCGAGACACAGACGACATTGGCCCAATTATGTTCAGCGGCCAACTTCGCCGTTTGAACGGACCACACCGATGCGGCGCGCACCCCTTTAACTTTATTGGCGGCAATGCACATTCCAATGCCGGTCCCACAGGCAAGAATTCCACGGTTGCAGCGGCCGCTGGCCACCGCCTTTCCAACTCGGAAAGCGAAGTCGGGATAATCCGCTCGTTCTTCAGAATGGGTTCCCATATCGACAACCAAATATCCTTCGTCCGTTAAAAGATCCACCAATGCTTTTTTAACCGGGTAACCCGCATGGTCCGCGCCCAACGCGATTCGAAACTTTTTTTTCCCTTCTGATTTCTTGCCCATATTATTTTTCCGCCGTTTTTTTGACTCCGTCTTTCACGATTTTTATAAAGGACGCCGCTTCCAGGCTGGCGCCTCCCACAAGTCCGCCATCAATATCTTCACAGGCCATGAGCGCCGCCATGTTGTCCGGTTTCACCGATCCTCCGTAAAGAATTCGAACGTGGTGCGCGGTCGATGATCCGTATTGGTCTTTTAAAATATCACGGATGGACAAGTGAACTTCCTGCGCTTGTTCGGTGGTCGCGGTTTTTCCGGTGCCGATCGCCCAGATTGGTTCATAAGCGACGACGATTCGTTGCGTGTCTTGAGAAGGAAGCCCTTCCAAAGCGCCTTTCACTTGGTGGGACACGACCGACAACGTTTTGTTCCCCTCGCGCTCGGCCAATGTTTCTCCCACGCAAACGATCGGCAATAAACCATGTTCGAACGCCGCTTTGATTTTCTTATTCACCAAGGCGTCGGTCTCTCCATAATATTGCCGACGCTCAGAATGTCCGATGATCACATATTGGCAACCGAGAGAGGCCAGCATGGATCCGGCAATTTCTCCGGTGTAAGCGC
>CAZJOE010000422.1:0-2210 GCA_964547555.1 uncultured Elusimicrobia bacterium
TTTTAAAACGGCGGAGAGGGCGCGGACGACGTCAGTGATTCCATCTTTTTCATTGTGGGCCGGAATCACCACGCTGACGGGGGTTTTTTGCGATGAACTCATCGGGCGAAGAGGGTATTAAATTTTGAACTAAAAGTGTGGATAGGGTAGACTCCCCGCCATGAAAAGAAGCTCTCTCATTGTTCATTTCATCCCGCACGGATTTGAAAAAACCGTGATCGACTCTCAAGTCGTGGTTCCCGCGCTTAAACTAAGCGCGAGTGGCTGTCCGGTCCGGCTTCTTTTTTTAGAACCTTTTTTCTCTTGGTGTTTCCATTTGATTCCCGGCCTTGGGAAAAATATTAAAGACCGGACTCACGGCCTCCCCGCCACTTCACTTCCTCGTTTCCCCAGAAATAATTTTGGTTTAAACACGCTGATGTTGGGTTTTTATTTTTTATGGCCGCTCTTGTGTGGTCGCTCGGTCTTGGTCCACGCGAGGGGGTTGCAAGGCGCCGCCTGGATTGTCCCGTTAAAAAAGTTGTTCAAAAAACTATTTGTGATTTGCGATGTGCGGGGAATCGAGTGGGAAGAATATGCGTACACGGCCAGTCAGGCGGGCCAAGTTCCTTTAAACATGGTTCAGCGAGAATGGAAAAAAAGGTTGGAGTTATTGGCGCGCAAAGCCTTGAACCTTTCCGACGCCCGCTTTTGCGTGTCCAAGTCCATGATGGTTTACTTGCAGGACTGGATGCACTCAAGTGATCTCGGACAATGGGAGCACATCCCTTGCGCGGTTGAAGTTCAACGATTTTCTTCGGCCATCGCGCTCCGTGATGAAACCCGGAAAAAATTTAGCCTGGCCGACCGATTGGTGGTTGTTTATTCAGGGGCTTTCAGGGACTGGCAGATGCCGCAAGAAACCATTCGTTGTTTCAAACGGATTCAAAAGATTCATCCAAACGCTTTTTTTCTTTGCTTGACGCCGGACACGGAGGACTTTTCCGCTTTGCTCGATAAAGAACAAGTGGCTGCGTCCGACCGGTTGGTTTGTCGGGTCGCCCATAGTGAAATAGAAAAATACCTGACTCTGGGGGACGTAGGAATTTTGCTGCGGGAAGAAAATCCTCTGAACGCCTATTCTTGTCCCACCAAGTTCGCCGAGTATCTGGCTTGCGGGCTTCATGTGATCACAACTTTTACCATCCGGGATATTTCCGGTGTTGTTTTCAAAGAGAAGGTGGGAACTCTTCTCACGAATTTAAATAACGAGACCCTTTTGACCACGGAAATCACGGAAGCATTGGAAAAATCCACACAGGTGGAGAGCCGGATTAAACGCAGCGTCGAATGTGCCGAATCACTTTACGATTGGGCCCGCTACACCCCGATTATTAAAAAATGGTACTTTGACCTCACAACCCCATCATGAGCGAAATCAAAAATCCCAAAATCATTATTGTCATGCCGGCGTACAACGCTGAAAAAACATTGGAACGAACCTTGGCCGATATTCCCAAAGGTTCTTACCATGAAATTATTCTTGTGGATGATTGTTCAAGCGACGGCACCGTGGACCTCTCCAAGAAATTGGGCCTCTTCACTATTCGTCATGAGAAAAACCTCGGGTACGGGGGCAATCAAAAAACTTGTTACAAAACCGCGTTGGAACATGGGGCCGATATCGTGGTCATGCTTCATCCGGATTACCAATACGACGCACGACTTTTGCCTTATATGACGGGTCTCATTAAAGACGGAGTGTGTGACGTCATGTTGGGCAGCCGAATTCGGACTCGGCATGAAGCCTTGGCGGGGGGAATGCCTATCTATAAATATTTCATGAACCGATTGCTCACCTTGGTCGAAGGGTCCGTCTTAGGGATCGCCGTCTCAGAGACGCATTCCGGATACCGGGGGTACAGTCGGGCGGTTTTGGAAAAGGTCCCGTTTGATAAAAATTCCAATGATTTTGTTTTTGATCAGCACATGATCATCCAAGTCATCAATTTTAAATTCCGGATGGGAGAAATCCCCGTTCCAACCCGTTACTTTAAAGAAGCTTCCTCTATTAGTTTCAAGCGAAGCGTGGTTTACGGGATTTCAACCTTGTGGGCGCTTTTCCGGTTTATCCTGCACAAGATGCATCTTTGGCGTTGGGATATTTTGGAAGACCGGAGTTAGGCGTGAAAATCCTCTACGTCATCACCGACTCCGGCGTGGTAGGATTT
>CAZJOE010000423.1:0-2198 GCA_964547555.1 uncultured Elusimicrobia bacterium
CCCGGGACAAACACCGCCATCAAAATTATGTAGTGGACCCAGGTCGGGGTGGAAGGAACAACCAAGTCGAGCAATATCACCGTCGACAGACCCAACACAAAGGGAAGGATCCACGCGTAAAGAGGCCGCAGCGGTTTATAAAGCCCCCGCAAAATGAGAGGGCTGATGGTAACGATCTTAAGAACGTCCAAGATGTCCATTCTCAAAGCTTTTTGCATCCGAGTGATTTGGGAAAGTTGAATTCCACTCAGGTCCGCGGCTTTGGCAAATTCCCGAATGGCATTGATCTTTTCAAAGAGTTCTGTTTTGATTCGATCTCGCCCTTCTTTGTTTTCCGATAAGCCGTTCTCTTTAGCGAAAGGATTGGACTCCGCCCACACAATCAAAAACACCTGCCGCGCTTTTTGCCTTAGCCCTTCATCCTTAATATTGATCAAGAATTTAAGAACATTGGTGAGGTCGCCGTCTTTAATGGAAACGTTGAACAGAACTTCCTCAAAGAAAGGTTTGAACGCGGAATCAGGATTGGGGAAGTATTCGAGTAATTTGGCAACCTTCCCATCCAAACGGGCCGGGTATCCCATTTTGACGGCGATGGGATTAATACTTATCTCGGCCCGAATTTCTTTGATAAAGGCAGGTTCGTCAGATCTTTTTTCAACTGGTACCGGCGATACTTTCGTGGGTTTAAGAGATCTCCGTTCCAAATAAAATTGGAAGGCATAGACGGCGCCGACGACAAGCCCCATCGGGACAAGATAAATCGGATCTGATTTCCACACGTTCCAAACCACGAATAGAAGCGGCGCGGCCGCCAAAACATGCAGCGCATATTTTTTCTTGGCTTTGTTCAAAAACAATTGAACCTGGTTTGGAGTAGTGGAAATTCTATCCACATTACCTTTCAAGCCAACAAAATACCCCATCACTTTCCCTTGCGGGAAGGCATATTCGAAAGGTTCAAACGGATATCCAAAAGCGTCCAAGTATTCTTTCCCTGAGGAATCGATATACGAAATGGAGATTTCTTCGGGCTTAAGGCCTGTGCTTTCAACATACTTCACGAATCGCTCGGGAACTTTATTCAATGGATGCCGGAAATAAAAAACGGCCGAGAACCCGGCGGCGCTGGCGTAATCTTCAATGGCTTTCTTGATCAGCTTGGGTTTGATGTCGAATCGGCCTTCAACGCCGTCAACAAAAAGAACCGGCCTCTCTTGGCCCGACCGATCCGAATAGGTGGCAGCCGCCATCCGAGCGCGCACGCGGCGTCCTTCATGTGTGCTGAAATCCAGGGCCGTTATGCTTTTATTTCGCAGATAGTTGAACGGGCCCAGTGCGCCCTTGGTTCGCCTTGTAAACATATCGGCAAATTTATTGCCGCGCAGAGACGCCGAGGAATAAAAATCTTTCTGATGGGTCAAATCAACCCACGGGTCTCTCTCCCAGATTTTTACTTCAACCACACCCTCTTGAAGCTGGTCGCCTTTCTCAAGTGACTTAACCGTTTTTTGAACACGGGTAAATCCCGCCGTGTCGGGCTTAAGATAATTTTCAAGAAGATCGCGAAGGAGTTGGATCCCTTCTTCAATCGGCAATTCTCCGGTTTTATTTCTGTTGATTTGTTGCTGATGAGACCCGACAAAAGCCGTCACAGAGGCTTTCCCTTCTTTCAAGCTGTCCATAAATCTTCCGGGTTGAAACTTTCGGTTTTCCATAAACCCAAGAATTTCTCGAAGAGTATTCTGAATCATTTGCTGCGGCGTTTCTGAGGGTAGGACTTCGACTCCACTTTCCGTGCTCTTATAGCGAGCTTTGTATTCGGGATTATCCCAGCGGTCATTAACTCCCAATGTGGACAAACGGGCCATCACGCGTTTTGATTTTTCCAAACCGTCAAACCAAACCCGATAACTTGTCCTCTTCAACATTTGGGCCAGATCTAAAGCCGCGATTCGGGCCCAAGGCTGAATCAAGGTCCGATGAACAATCAACACGGAAATCCAAACGAGGATAATGATAAATGAAGAAAGAACACCACGTTCAAGCAGGCGCGCAGGAGTAAAATCGAAACTTTCGATGGTGATCGCGAAATCACCGGTGGCGAGAAACCCGAAAATTCCATCCAAGAGCCCACCCCAATAAGGTTGGGTCATCAACATAACTACCAATGCCACACCAAACCCAACTGACATAAC
>CAZJOE010000424.1:0-2194 GCA_964547555.1 uncultured Elusimicrobia bacterium
TTCCGGTTTTCCACCTATGTCGCCTACTGGATCGAACAAGCCGTCCGCCGCGCGATTGACGAGCAATCCAAAACAATTAGAATTCCGCCCCACGCCTGGGAAGCCCTTCGCAAATGGCTCAAACAATGGGACCAAATGCATGGGGCGCTGGGCCGGGATCCAACCCTGTCAGAAATGGCCAAGAAACTTCATTTATCCGCCCGCCAAATTCGCGGCGTTCTTGATGCCGCGGAAGCGTCTCGCGGTCTTCAAAGTCTTGAGGCTCCCATTGGAGACGACGAAGAAATATTTGTGAAAGATATCGTCGCGGAAAGTTCAGAACACGCGCCGGACAACATTTTATCTGAAGTCCGCATGCGGGCTGAAATGGAAAAAGCGCTCGATAAAGTCGGAGACCGGGAACGTCAAATTTTAGAAATGAGATTCGGCTTGAATGGAACGGAGAAGATGACACTCGAACTCGTCGGTAAAAAACTCCGCCTTTCCCGCGAACGCGTCCGCCAGCTTGAAGAACGCGGACTCCAAAGACTACGCCGCGCCGCCCAAAGAATGGGCTTGATGGGATGACGGCCACCATTTCTCAAGATCTCAAAAAGCATATCCGCTCCATTCCCGATTTCCCCAAACCGGGAATTTTATTCCGCGACATCACCACCCTTCTTAACAACCCCCAGGCCTTTAAACAAGCCATCGATCAATTGGCGGACCGGTTTAAAAATCAAGGAATCACCAAAGTCGTGGGAATCGAATCCCGTGGATTTCTAACAGCGGCGCCCTTGGCGTATTTATTGGGCGCCGGATTTATTCCGGTCCGAAAGAAAGGAAAGCTTCCCTATAAAGTATCTTCAGTTTCTTACGAACTTGAATACGGACAAGACAGCCTGGAAATGCATTTGGATGCGGTTGTGAAAGGGGAAAAAGTTCTGATTGCGGACGACCTCTTAGCCACAGGCGGAACCGCCGGCGCCACGTGCAAACTTATAACTCAAAACGGCGGACTTATTACCGGCCTCGGATTCCTCATCGAGTTGTCCGATCTCAAAGGCCGCGAAAAATTAAAACCATACGATGTTTTTTCCCTCATTTCTTATTAATCTATTATCTATTCACCATTAACCATTAACTAAATTTTGCAAAGCAAAATTTTTGCCCCCGTAGCTCAATTGGAAGAGCTGCTCCGTCCTAAGGAGAAGGTTGGTGGTTCGATTCCGCCCGGGGGTGCATAAGGAGACCTATGAGCACAAAAGCCGAATTAAAAGAAAACATCCTGGCCTCAAAAATCGAACTGGTTATGCCTTGGATCATGGCGCACCGGGTCCAAATCCTCATTGGGACCGGCGTGGTGGTCGCCGCCGGCCTTATATCAAGCGTCTTTATAATAAGGAGGAACGAAACGCGGGATATCAACTGGACCCAACTCTCCCAAGCGAAAATCCTTTTCGCGCAAAAGCAACCCGATACCGCCTCCCAAATTTTAACCAACATCAAAACCGCAAATCCCGGATCCACCGAAGCTTTGTACGCCCTTTACTACGCCGGTGAATTTAGCCTCTCTGAGAAAAAATATGAAGACGCCGTTCAATCTTTCTCTGCCTTTGTCGCCCAGTCAGGAAATCAACCGCTTCGCCCGCTGGCTCTCTCTAATTTGGGTTTCGCTTACGAACAAAAAGGGGATTACGCCGCCGCCATCCAAACCTATCAGCAATTCATGACCCAATACTCCGAACATTTCCTCGCCGCCCGCACCCAACTGGCTCTCGGCAAAGCGCTTCTCCATTCCGGTGACAAAGAGGGCGCCAAGAAATCATTGGGCCAACTGGTGGACCTCTATCCGACCTCGCCCTGGGCACAAAATGCGCGAAGAATAATGGACAAAATAGAAACCCGGTGATACAATCGCCGCCATTAAGAGTTGTTTTTCAGTTGTTCTAAATTAAAATTCCTAAGGGGGAATAACAAAATGAGAAAACTTATGGCACTAGCCATAGTACTCGTCTTGGCCGGAGCCACTAGATCGTGGGCTCTCTTCGGCCTGGGAGACGTCAATTTCGACGGCTCTTTAGAAGTCAGCGGAAACTCAGCCTCAAACGAAGAAGATCAAGCCTCAGCCAATGATCATCGCGGCGGCACCAACACCCGTGTTAGAGTCGGAATGAATACTCAAGTGACCGAAGGCGTTATGGGTCGCATTGAA
>CAZJOE010000425.1:0-2190 GCA_964547555.1 uncultured Elusimicrobia bacterium
GAATATTTCTAGCCGATAACAAAAAAGTCAGTCAGAGAAGAAAAGTTATCCAAAAGGCCGCCCTTGAATTTTATCAAGTGGGTCTCAAAGCCGAAGGGACTGCGCTAAGCCCGTTGCTTCGAGGAATTCATTTAGCAAAGGAGCTTTTGGATAAATCGATCACGGTGGACACCGTCATTGCCGGCAAAGCTGTGAAAAATCCCATCAATTTAAAAGCAGCGCCTGGCGGAACCCTGGATTGGCTGCGTGAATGGCTCTTCCCCAGCGTGTCGCGGGAACATTACAATGATTGGACTCCTGGTATCGAGAATGTTTTGTTGCTTGTTTCGATGGGATTATTTTCGGTGCCGGCCGGGTTTATTGCTTATTCGATTTCGAGTAATTGGTTATTGTCTGTGACCGTTGCTTCGGTGGTGATGTGGATGCCGTTTGTGATTTTGCACATTCCTTTTTTGATCACGCAATTTATCCATCCTTATTTGGATCGCCTGAATGAAAGACGGAAGATTCCTGTCACAGACGGCCGCGCGCCGCCCACGTGGACCAATTTCGTCGCCGCCACAATTATTTACGCCCTCAACATCAACCTCATGTCTTTCGCCTCTTCCTTCGCTGAATATTCCCATCTTCATCCATTTATCGTTGTTCATCTCATCTTTCTTTTGGGATGGGCAGCCATCCACTTCCTGGTTAATAAAGTTTTCAAGCTTGGCAATGGACTGATTGCGTTGCTAAACCCGAAAATAGAAAGCGGTACCGGTTCTGCAGGGGTCACATTTCAGGCCCCTCCCGCCTCATTTTGGCATCATAAACTTGTTCGTCGCGAGATAGCTCAAGCAAAATTAGAAGGCCGTAAATTCGACTGGGATGAGTTCCCCTCCCGCCGTGACGTGAAAGTGAAAACGGTGATGGGCGGAGTCATAGAAGCTTTAGCTTTCGGAACGCTGGCCTGGGGAACGGCCGTTCCATTTGATTCGACATTTCACTTTGCACTGCACATGATTCGAATTGTGTTGGTCGCAGCTTTCTTTACGTACGACTACATCAACGCTCCGACACCCAACGGAGAGCGCCGCTCACCGGTTCGACATATCATTCTCGCTTCGCTCTACAGTTTGCTGCCATTGGCAGCCGTTCAGTTAGCCGTCGCGTATCCTCTCGTTTCGTTTTCCTTTTCCGCCTTTTTTGCCTTCATCGCCGGACTCAGTCAAATAATTTCAGATGCACAGATTGCGTTCGGCAAACGTGTCCCCTTGGGAACCGGTACCAAAATCTTAAGAACCGGTACCGAATCTCAGCAAGATGATTCCAGTTTGAAAAATATTTTGAGCTGGTGTAATAGCAACAGGACTTTTAAATTGGCGGACTCTCAGGTTCAGATTATGCGGCGGTTTCTAAAAAAAGAAATTTCTGTGAAAGAGGCATACACAATGATTCTCAAAGTCCCGGAGAATAATCTGGATGGAGGACTTTTGACATGGATCATGGCCGCTTCTTCTACGGGCCTGGAATTTAAAGATGCGATTTACCAAGACAGAATGGGAAGTTTTCTTGGCGGCATGTTATTAACATTTGCGGTTAATTCTTACGCGAAACGAACTGGACACGACAGTATCGAGTCTTCACTTCGTGTTGAATCAGAGCAAGAGAAAATAGTGGGTTGCGAAAAGATTTGTAATCGCCTTAAAGAAAACCGGGAAAAAATAGAGGAAGAAATGCGGCAACCGGATCAAAAGGCCCTTTGGGAGCATCAATACACCTCGGCTGAAGTCAACGATCAGGGGCAGATGCGGAAATGGGACAAACCCCAGGTTGTCATGGATAAGAACGTGGAAGAGGCGATTGGGGGGCAAGATCCGGCGACTCTTTCGTTTTTGGACCTGGGGTCAGGCAATGGCGATGGGGGATCTTTGATCTATGCCAAAAAAGGATTTCGTCGGTATCTTGCTGTTGATCTATCGGAGGAGGCGATTCGCCAATTCAAAGCAAGGCTCGGAGGCGTGCCCGAGCGGGCCACGATTCGTCAAGGCGACTTGTTGGAGGTCCTTCAGGCTTTGGATGACCATTCGATGGATATCATCCACGCGCATTTGTCTCTTCATTATTTCGATCGAGAAAAAACGGCCCTTATTTTTCGTGAGGTGCATAGGGTTCTAAAGCCGGGGGGCAAGTTCCTCGTCAAGGTGCTGT
>CAZJOE010000426.1:0-2159 GCA_964547555.1 uncultured Elusimicrobia bacterium
CTTCGGCACGTACCGCAAGATCAACGGCCATGAAGTTCCGCACTATCAGCTTTTGCTCGGCGGAGACGTCAAAGAAGGGGAAGCCAAGTTCGGTCAGGCGATCGCGGCGATTCCTGCCAAGCGCGCGCCGGAAGTGGTGAAACATTTGATCGGCCTCTATAAAAAGGAACGTCAAGAAGGCGAACGTTTTGTCAAAACCATCGAACGGTTGGGACGGGAACGCATCAAAGCTGAAGTGGAACCGTTCCGCGCTCTTCCGTCGTACGAAGAGAACAAAGAAGCGTATTATGAATGGGGCGAGTACAAAGATTTTAAAGCCGAGATCGGTCAAGGAGAATGTGCCGCTTAAAGATCCATTTTGACATCCGTGAAAGAATTGTCTTATGATCAGGCCCGTTTCTTCCGTTGTCCAGTTGTTCAATCAAAACCAATAAAAATTTAATCACACCAAATCATTACTTAAGGAGACATTACATGTCCGAAACGTACGTTGTTGTTAGCAAAGTGAAGAAAAAGGTGAAAGAAGCCGGATTCAGAACCGGGAAAGATTACACGGACGCGCTGTCTCGTAAAATTGAAGAAGTTGTCGTTTCTTCCATCAGCAAAGTTCAAGCTGAAGGCAAAAAGAAAACGTTGGGTGCTGAAGATCTCTAAGAAATAAAAGTTTTACCGTGAAGCCTGCTTCAGCAGCTCCTATTCGGGACATGTTTGACGCCTTGGTCCCGGGCTACGACCGTTTTAATGCCCTCAGTAGCATGGGTCTTGATGCCGGTTGGAGAGCACAGGTGTCTCGGATGTTTAGCCCGAACGGGCACATCCTGGATATCGGAACAGGAACAGGGGATTTGGCGCAAGCCTTGGCCCTTCACGGATGCCAAGTGATCGGAGTGGATTTTTCCGCGAACATGATTGAAGCGGCGCGGGAAAAGTTGAAGGCGCATAAGAATATTTCACTGAACGTGGCCCATGCTGAAAACCTGCCGTTTGAGCCCCGAACCTTTGATGGAATCACTTCTTCCTTCGTTATTCGCAATCTTCATCACGCCGGCCTCATGTCCGCTTCATTTCGAGAGTTTTACCGGGTCTTAAAGCCCGCCGGCCGGATGGTTCATTTGGAATTGACCCGACCGAAGAACCCGGTGTTGGCGTGGGGACATAAAACTTATTTGGATTGGGTGCTTCCGATGATTGGACGCAGGGTGTTCGGCGACCGATGGCCGAAAGATTATTTATCAAAAACCATTCAGGAGTTTCCAACTCCCGAATCCGTTTGCCAGACGATTCATTGGGCGGGTTTCGAAAGCGCATGCCATTATCCGCTTTCAGGCGGAATCGCCTCTTTATTTATAGGGACACGATGCTAAATTTAGCCGAATACGCCGGACTTTTAATTTACGTTCTCTTTGGATGCCTCTTTATTGGAGGAGTATTCCTTCTTTCCTATCTCGTCCGTGAACACGGCACCGATCCATTGCGCACCTCCATTTATGAGTGCGGCATGCCCACCATCGGAACGCCGTACGTATCGCCCAATATTCGCTTCTATGTATTCGCGCTCATCTTCGTTATTTTTGATATTGAAGCCGCTTTTATTTTTCCGTGGGCGGTGAAGTTTAAAGAATTGGGCCTCCTTGGTTTTATTGAGATGGTCGTTTTCTTAAGTATTCTCCTGGTTCCATTTATTTATGCCTGGAGAAAGGGCGCCCTCAAATGGGAGTAGTTAAATGAGCAGCATTGTCCTCGATAAATTGCCGGCGATCCGTCGCCATAAAGTTATAGGTGGAGAACTCCTTCTCACCAGCGTAGATTTTTTCATTGATTGGGCCCGTAAATCTTCAATCTGGCCTTTGACATTTGGTCTTGCTTGCTGCGCCATTGAAATGATGGCGGCGTATGCTTCCCGTTATGACTTTGACCGCGTCGGTGTTATTCCCCGTCCGACACCTCGCCAAGCTGACCTCATGATTATTGCTGGCACCGTGGTGAAGAAAATGGCGCCGGCCGTTGAAACCCTTTATCACCAGATGCCTGAGCCGCGGTTTGTGATCAGCATGGGGGCTTGTTCCAACTGCGGCGGTCCTTATTACGATTCTTACTCGGTTTCCAAAGGCGTCGACAAAGTCATTCCCGTGGACGTTTACGTGCCCGGATGTCCGCCT
>CAZJOE010000427.1:0-2154 GCA_964547555.1 uncultured Elusimicrobia bacterium
GGGTCTTTTGATGCTGGCCGCCGGTCCCGGCACGCTTTTGAAAGTCGTGGCCGACGGCGCGGATGAAGCCCAGGCCATTACCGCGTTGGATGATTTATTCGCCCGCCGGTTTGACGACGAGGACCCGAACTAAAAATGGCTGAAGAAGAACTATCCATCACCCTTCGCGGCGTGGCCGCCTCAGAAGGAATCGCGATCGGACCTGCTTTTGTCCTGGAGGACGAAGAAGTCGCGATCCCCAGGTGGTACGTCCACAAAGATCTCGTTAAGAGCGAAGTCCAGCGTTTTAAATCTGCTTTGGTCAAAACCAAAGAAGAGATGGCGGGGATCCACACCAAAGCATTAAAAGTGTTTGGTAAATCTCACGCCAAGCTCATGGACGCTTACCTGTTGATTTTGAACGATCCCTTCCTCAATCAAGACGTCATCAAACTCATTGAAACCGATCGCGTGAACGCCGAATACGCGCTCACTCAAGTGATCGAACGCACCATCAAAGTGATGGAAGATTTTGAAGATGAATATTTCCGGGACCGGAAATACGACATCATGGACGTCGGCCACAAACTGCTTCGTCATTTGATGGGCCACTCGAAGAAGAACTTACAATCGATTAAAGAGCCGTCCATTGTGGTGGCTCATAATTTGACGCCGACCGACACCATGAATTTGCGCGAACATTTGGCGATTGGTTTTGCGACCAACATCGGTGGAAAGACGTCCCATACCGCGCTCCTTGCTCAATCGATGACCATCGCTGCCGTCGTCGGTATGCGCGACGTGACCAGCCACGTCCGAACGGGCGACATGGTGATTGTGGACGGAAGCGAAGGATTGTTGATTGTCCGTCCCGATGCGGCCACGTTGGCCAAATACCGGGAAGAGCAGGCCCGACGGGCAGAAGCGGAGAAGCAACTTGAAAAATTACGCGACTTGCCCGCCCAAACCACGGATGGACATCGCATCACTCTGGCCGCTAATATCGAAACGTCGGACGACGTGAAAGTGGCGCTTCGCCATGGCGCCGAAGGCATCGGTCTTTTTCGGACAGAATTTTTATTTTTAAACCGTCACGCGGCTCCCACGGAAGAAGAACATTACGAGTCTTATAAAAAAGCGGTGCGCGCCTCCGTTCCTTATCCGGTCATTATTCGAACCGTGGACGTCGGCGGTGACAAGATGGTGGATTTGGGAATCAAAGGAATTTCTCCTGAGAGCAATCCATTTTTAGGGTTGAGAGGAATCCGTCTCTGCCTTAAATATCCTGATCTTTTTAAATCGCAGCTTCGCGCCATTCTGCGCGCTTCAACCGAAGGAAAAATTAAAGTGATGTATCCGATGGTTTCGGGATTGGACGAGCTCCGCGCCGCTAACGCCATCGTCCAAGAAGTTAAAAGTGATCTCCGGGCCGCTAAAATTCCCTTTGATGAATCCATTGAAGTGGGCATGATGGTTGAAGTGCCTTCGGCCGCCCTTATGGTGGACATTCTGGCCCGCGAAGTGGACTTCTTTTCTCTTGGAACCAACGATTTGATCCAGTACACCTTGGCTGTGGACCGGGTCAACGAAAATGTGGCGAGCCTTTATCAGCCGCTTCATTTGGCTGTTCTCCGTTTGATTGATCAAACCGTAAAAGCCGGTCACAATATTGGAAACAAATGGGTCGGCGTTTGCGGGGAAATGGCGTCTGAACCTGAATTGGTCCCCGTTTTGATTGGTCTCGGGATCGATGAATTGTCGGTTGCGCCCGGCGCCGTGCCGCGCGTGAAGGAAGTAATCCGCTCGAATAGCTATGAAGAATGCGTGCAGCTCGCCAGAGATGTCATGACGGCCGCGAGCTTGGCTTCCGCGCAGCGGATCTTGAGGCTTTTTGCCGGACAGAAGACGCCTCCTCGCGAAGTCCTCCCTAAATAAATTTCCATGTCATCCAACATTCGAAATTTCTGCATTATTGCCCATATTGACCATGGCAAATCCACTTTGGCCGACCGCCTTTTGGAAATCACCAACACGGTTTCCAAAAGAGAGATGCGCGGGCAAATCATGGACGGAATGGAACTCGAGCGCGAACGCGGCATCACCATCAAAATGAAAGCGGTGCGCATGCAGTATGAGAACATGGTTTTAAATCTCATCGATACCCCGGGCCATGTT
>CAZJOE010000428.1:0-2151 GCA_964547555.1 uncultured Elusimicrobia bacterium
CACCTCCTGCGGGCTGGTGGACCTGTTCCACGTCAAACCAATTCTTCTTAACAACATCGGGTCGGGAGAAGCGGCGTTTGTTTGATTTACAGATTTAACGCGAAAAAATTGGCGCGATGCTGTTTTGGGCACAAAAATCTTGGAGGTTTCCGTGTCGCCCTGATCATACAGATGATATTTCTTAGGGGTTATCTCTTTCCAAACTTTAAGGTCCGGGCTTTCTTCCAATTTGAAACCAAGCCCGGCATTTTTCTTGTGACTGATCTCAAAACTTAAATGAGACTCCAAACCGATCTTTTCCATAGCCGGATTGACCAGCTTTAATGGAGGTAGGCTCTGCGCAAATAGAGAGGAGGTCGAACCAATTAAAATCGCGATAAAGCCAATTAGGATTCGTATTAAACCTTGGTATACAGGTGAACTGACAGCCTCAGGAATAACTGGAGGAGCCGTCAAAATTCCTATTTGTTTTTTGAAATGTGAATTTATCTCGGTGACAAGTTGATTTAAATTTCCATCAGATTTGAAAATGGGTGTTTGAATAATATTTTCAATTCTCTCTCCGAACCGTCGCAATTCGCCCAAATATCGTTTGTGTGAAGCAAATGTCCATTGGCCATGCGTGTATTCATCCACGATTCGAGTCAATATTGATTTTATTTCCCTATTTATTTCGAAAAGATTTCTCGTGCCGGTTAGCGCAGGATCGAGCTGCGCTCCCGAAATACGTCCGCCTTTGGCGAAAAGTCTAATATGAAGCGCGTTGGCCTTGGATATGTATTCTCCCCCCAAATCCGTAAGGCCCCCTAACACCGTTGTGAGCCGATTGAAATCATATTGATCCTGTTCTGAATAACGTTTCAGATAAGGGTTTTGGATTTTTCTCTGTGGTTTAGGAGCCAACCTCTCTACATCAAATGCCGCCCAATCTCCTTCGCGCCCCGCACTCCGAAGCATGGATCTATTCAGCATATTGAATATAGTACCGGCATTTTGCCGAATGACATCCGGGATACGAACAAGGGTGTTTTCTCGAGCAGGAGTACCAGAAATGGTTTTTTCAATGAGCCCGCGGCTCATCAATCCAGAAAAAGCATGCCCTCGCAAAGTTTTAAAGCTGATCCCTAATTTCTTCGCCAAATTACCCATGGTCATTTCTTTACCCTCAGCCATCATGAGAGCTCCAAAAACTAAAGGCGGAGAATAAGCCAAGGGTAACCCTTTATTCCTTTTCCCAGTCCACTTTGATTGCGGAGTCCTGTAAACCATCATCGGAATGGCGTGGTAGGTATCGGCGGCCCAATCGCTATAAACAAAATGGATAAGTCCCATAATCAAAGCGGCGATAAAACAAACCCCTATGAAACAATAGACCAACACCCCGTCGTGCCCCCCCGCGTTACCTGGAAAAAGTAAATAGAGATGGGCAAGAAGAGGAGCCGCCCCCATCCTGAGCGAAAACCAAAACAGCTGCCGGCGAAGAGGCGAGAACAAATTAAAAATAGGGACTTGTTGAGGAATTTTATTTTCCCCGACAAAAATGCGGGGATGGGCCATCGTTGCGAAAAAAAGCGCATAGACCAAAACAAAAATCGCGTGAAACCCAACGAGACCCCAACTGATGGCTGTTGCCTCCAACGGCGCCATATCCACAAAGGCCAACTCTTGGCAATTTAAAAGCCAAACCAAAAACCCCGCATGAATAATCGGCCGCAAAAGCCCGTCTTCAATGATTCCAACCACCCTTCTTATCTTCGTGTGAGGCCAGGAAGAGGAAAGAATCATGCGCCGCATGTCATCGATGACATGGAAGGAAGCGATAAGAATAAACATCGGCGAATACAGGAGCGGAATAAAATCTTCAAAGGAATCAACGTTGGGCAGGAGATCGCAAGACCAAAATAAAAGGAAATGCTTAGAGAACCGAAGCCACCACGGAGACAACGGCGGGCCCTGAGACCGATTCCATTTCATGTTTTCCATGAGAACGTGCACCAAGGAAAACGCCAATTTCAATCCAACACTCTGCATCTCCGGCGCAAACGACGAAACAACGGCCAACGCGATGATCTCCACCGGCAAAAATAAATTTCCCCGGGGCCCGAGCCAGTTTTCGAAGATGGAGCTTTGAGGCATATGAGCCGTTTTTTT
>CAZJOE010000429.1:0-2145 GCA_964547555.1 uncultured Elusimicrobia bacterium
AAGCTATGGAATAATTCCTGGCTTTCCCGAAGCGCCCTTTCCGCGTCAAGACGGTGGGAGATGTCCCGCGCCACGATCGAGGCCCCAATCACTTCGCCTTTCTGAGTTTTAACCGGAGAAAGCGTGACGGAAACCCGCACAATTTTCCCGTCTTTTCCCAGTCGGACCGTTTCACGGTCATTGATATGTTCCCTGTTTTTAATTTTCTCGAGTTTGGCGTTCAGCTCGTCCATTTTTTCAGGAGGAATTAAAACAGAGATGGACCGTCCCAACATTTCCTCTTTTTTATAACCGTAAATGCTTTCGGCACCCCTGTTCCAACTGTTGATAATTCCTTCCAACGTCGTCCCGATAATCGCGTCATCGGAGGATTCAACAATGGCGCCCAACTTCATTAATTCTTCTTCCGACTTTTCTAAAATCGCTTTCGCCATTTTACTTTCGGTTATATTCCTAAAAACCGAAACGGCGCCCTTGATCCCGCCATTCCCATCCGAAATAGGACGCGTGGTGGCGCTGATCCAAACCACCTCATCTTTAAACTTCAGCATCATTTCCGCTCCGTCAACAAACTCTCCTCGGAGCGCTCTCAACACTGGATATTGCCCAACGGGATATGGGGTCAAGCCATCCGGCCTATAGACATTAAAGGGGAGCGGCCACGCTTCCGGATGAAAAGTCGTGACATCCACCTTCATAATTTTTCGGGCTTCGGGATTCACCAAAATGATTCGGGCATTTTTGTCGGCCACCATGACTCCGTCTCCCATGGCGTCCATAATGGATTGCAGTCTTTCACTCTGTTCCGCGAAAGATTCTTGCGTGGATTTCCGAAGGGATATTTCTTTCTGCAATTCGGTATTGGCATGCTCCAGGGCGTGCGTTCGACGAAGGGAAAATTGCAGGAAATAAATGATGAGGCCCAATAGGAGCGACAGCAGGCTTCCCGCCACCAACGTTGTTTCAGCAAGATAGGACCGATTCTTTTTTAAGAACTGCCGGGTGGGGGCAATCCACAATTCCCAGGTGGAATTGGGAACGAGTACCGACAAAGGGCCCGTCCAGGAAACCGATTGTCCGGCCTTGGGAAGATTGGCTTCAAAAAAAGGTTTTCCGGCAACATCGATGTGAATGGAAAAATCACCCTGAACAGGCTGATTGAAAACCGCCGAAAACAAATCTTTTTCACTGATCCCGGCGAGAAGAAAACCGTCTGGTTGTGAATTTTTAAATACCGGAACAATCGAAATAAACTCTTTCTCAAGACCCGTTAACTTATCCGGACCCGCCAAAATCAAATTCTTTTGCGTCCGCGCGAGATCGAATTGCGGGATCATCACTTTTGCCAAATATTTTTTCGCCGCCAAGTTGTCGCTGGGTTCAAGTCGCTTCAGCTGCATGTTTGAATCCACCCATCCCATTGACTGAAACCCCGCGTCATGGCTTAAAATAGAACGGACCTCCATCACCCATTGAGACGGTGTCGGCCTTCCGCGCACCGTCCACGAACGCGCCAAGTGGTTCAAAAGCTCCTCGCGAAGTCCCACAATGGATTTAATTTGATGCGTTAAATTCAATCCATTCAAATAAACCAATTGAGAAATTCGGTTCCGGTCTTTGGTGACCTGGGCTTGCCAAAAAGAGAAAGTAATGGCCATCGCTCCGATACAACAAGTAATGGGAAGCCAATGAATGCTATGGATGTGGGGAGGTTTCTCTCTATAAATATAAGCCAGGATGCCAAAACCTATAAATAAAAAACCAATGGCGGTCGGAATCGACATCGAGTGAAACCACACCATTGGCATGTGGACATCCATTAAATAATGGATGAAGGCCATGATGCTGCGGCTGATCAGAAGAGAACTGATGACGGCAATGATCAAGAAAGGGTGTTTAAGTTTTTGGTAGAGAGTCATCAGGACCAAAGCAACACCGGCCAAACACAAACTCAACGCTGACCCTGCAGGGATTCGAGTTGACGCTGCCAGATCATTATTTAGAAAGAATCCGAAAAAAGGACGCTCTAACATGAAGTCAAAACCGAAAAGAAATTGCCCAAAAATGAGGAGACCGTAGACACCTAAAGCAATCCCGATGTAGCGGGCCACTCTTTTTTGTCCCTGAGAAATCAGAATCAGCGCC
>CAZJOE010000430.1:0-2128 GCA_964547555.1 uncultured Elusimicrobia bacterium
GAGGATCTCTCCAAATAAGCCGTCTTCATTGCGAAAATAAGGGAAGAACGGGGGCAGAAGATCCCGATTGTCCACGCCCAAGAAGCCGGCCATGCAGGTCGACGCGCGTTCGATGAGAAACTGGTCCGTGCTTTTGGTAATTTCACGTCCTGTAAAACCGGTGCGAAAGACCTCTTCTGATTGCAACAACCGTTTTCGGTCTCTCCCTTCGACGAAAAAGAAGTAAGACAGACAATCTGATCCGCTGTCTCCCACCAAACCGTTGAAAGTGATCAGTATTTTCCCTTTCCCCTCCGCCAAAAGCGACAGCAAATAAGGCGACATATTTTTCACATCGGCAGTTTCGGGGTCGAATTGTTCGATCACGCACTGTCCCAAGGACTTTCCCAGAAGATGTTCGTGTAAGCCGAGAAAGTCTTCATCTTGA
Source organism: uncultured Elusimicrobia bacterium (assembly GCA_964547555.1). Classification (GTDB taxonomy): domain Bacteria; phylum Elusimicrobiota; class Elusimicrobia; order F11; family F11; genus CAZJOE01. The sequence goes on from CAZJOE010000430.1 coordinate 428, forward strand.
AAGTTGACCGATTTCAAACACGAATTCCGGTCGGGAAAACTCTCGTAATGATAGGGCAAGTCTGTCGATTCGATCCGAAGTCCTTTCTTAAAGTGGGGAGAGCGAGCGGTTTTGCAGAGGGTGTCATCGTCAACGCTCAGCGCCAATGTGCCCGCGGTTTGCAACAAAAACGAATTTCGATTTCCTCCGCAGGTGATACCCAAATCTTGGGGCTGCCCTAAGGCAAAGTTCAAAACGGTTTTCGGAATGCCCTGCTTTGATAGGGACCTGATAAGCTCTTGTTTTTCTTCCTGTCCGATATAAACAATTGATTGTTGATAGGCGGCGCTCAATTCCTTGGTTGTCTGGCGATTCAATTCGCGAACCTTGACATCCTGCGAGTCGTCGTGGATAGAAAACGTGGGTCTCCGGCTCCAATTGGCGCAATTGTCGAGATAACTGGTTAAGCAGGCTTTGAGTTGCTCCGGGCGATTGCACGTCAGAATTCCAAAGTTGGATATTTTGGGCGGGAGAGCCCCTTCTTTCTCCGAGGATTGTTTGGCCCAACCCAGGAATTTCTCTTCGGATACAAAAAAACCAGCCGACAAGAGGGATTCGAATATCGCGTGCAGCATTTTTTTAAAACAACCGAGCCCAATTAAAAGCCCCCCCTTCAATTTCAAATAGTGATCGAGAATGGGTTTCATCGTCACCATTTTTTCGACGAAGGAAAGACCGTCCCAAGCGTCTCGGGCGTGTTGGTCCATTGTTTTAAATGAAACACACTGGGTGATGATTTTGGCGAGGAAGGATGGGAGCAAAACAGGCGCCCGATCAATAAGAGACGACGCCACCAAGGTATCATCGCCCGCGGGAAACTTAAATTGAACGTTCACGCGAAAACGTGGCGAGGTATTCATATCTTTATGCCTGCTTGGTGGTGTGCTTCATGAGCACGGGCGCAATGAGATGCGGGTGTCTCATGTTTAAAGAAATATACCGCCACACTGATTTCTGAATAACACGTCTAAGTTCTGAGTTTCTAACGGAAATAAGTGAGGCCCAGGGATGATCGGCCGTTAAACTTTCTAGGGTCCTTGATGGTCTTAATAAGGAATCCACCCTTGAAACCGGACCTGAAGGAAGGTTGGTAAAGGTCTGCGCGGGAGCGTTCGTGGGAGGCCATTCATAGAGAAAGTCTGATTTTTCTAAACCGGGAAATCCCTTGGGAATTGGGTGGGAAGACCGATTACAAAAGATGGCGGCATTAAAAACATCTGGCATGAGTCCTGGGAAAATACGTTGGAGATTTGGATCGATGGATCTACTTTTCTTTTCTCTTTTTACCGTGTCTTTCCACCTATCTTTTAGGGCGTACGGCCAGGTTTTCACTGAATTACCTTTTGTAGAAATAAAAAAACTCTCAGGCAAGAAAGCAGGAGAAATATTCGTCATCACGCCAAAGGGGCCATTAAAAAAGAGAGATGAGTGGGACGCAATTTCACGCATTTTTATATCAACCACTTCGATGGAGAAAACCCCTCTTTCTCCGGGAAAAGTTTCAGCCAAATCATAAGCAAGTGTAGGAGAAATTGTGTCGGCCCACCAACTTTGCTCTGGGAATAATTCGGTCGCTTTGGGTGAAAGGGTTGCGGGTTTTCGCTCTTTAAAAATTTGTTTTATTTTCGAAACGTGAGTGGCTCCCGCAAAAAGGAAAACTGG
>CAZJOE010000431.1:0-2110 GCA_964547555.1 uncultured Elusimicrobia bacterium
ATCCCACGGCCCAACTTTTCGACATGCAGCTTTCCTTTTTTCAAGTAGGCCTTGTTGACGTCCGATATTTCGTACTCGCCGCGCGCGGAAGGTTTAAGACGGGCCGCCACCTCCACCACGTCGTTGTCATAAAAATAAAGTCCGGTGACAGCCCAAGAAGATTTCGGTTTTTTTGGTTTTTCCTCTATGGAAATAGGCTTCCCTTGGGAATTAAACGATACGACGCCGTACCGTTCGGGATGTTGAACTTGATAGGCGAACACCGTGGCACCCGAGGAACGGTGCGAGGCCCGTTCTAAATCCGAAGGCAATCCATGTCCGTAAAAAATGTTGTCTCCCAAAACAAGGCACACCCGGTCCTTTCCAATGAAATTTCGTCCCAAAACAAAGGCTTGGGCCAACCCATTGGGAACCGACTGGACCACATAAGAGATCCGCAGCCCCAAAGAGGACCCATCCTCGAACAATCGCTTGAAACTCGCTTGATCAGAAGAAGTCGTGATCAGAAGAATATCGCGGATCCCCGCCAGCATTAAAGTGGAAAGCGGATAGTAAATAAGCGGCTTGTCCCAAATGGGCAAAAGCTGTTTGCTGACCGATTTGGTCATGGGATGAAGGCGTGTTCCCGATCCTCCGGCTAAAATTATTCCTTTCATTTTTTATCCCTGGGCGGGGGTCAAACCCAACCGCTCTCTTTGGTAATTACCGTTGTGAATCTGTTCACACCAGTCGCGGTGGTCCAAATACCATCGCACGGTTTTTTTTATTCCCTCTTTAAATTTCTCTTTAGGCCGCCACTTGAGGGTCTTGATTATTTTTGAGGAATCGATCGCGTAACGCCGGTCATGTCCCGGGCGGTCCTTTACAAAAGACTTCAAGGCGGGGTAGCTCTTGATTCCCTTAAGAGAGAGAACCGGGTTCCGGGCGGCGGGATAAAAACTTTCCAACGCCTGACAGACCGCATTCACGATTTCGATATTCGAATGTTCCTCATTGGCACCAATGTTATAGGTCTCTCCGATTTTTCCCTTGGTCAAAACCCGCCACACCCCTTCACAATGATCCTCAACAAAAATCCAATCTCTCACGTTTTTTCCATCCCCATAAATAGGAAGCGCTTTGCCTTCCAGGGCGTTGAGAATCATCAGGGGGATTAGTTTTTCCGGAAATTGATAAGGCCCATAATTGTTGGAACAATTTGTAATCAAAGTCGGAAGACCAAACGTGACGTGATAAGCCTGGACCAAATGGTCGGCGGCCGCTTTGCTCGCCGCGTAAGGGGAGTTGGGACGATAGGCCGTTTCTTCGCGAAATTTTCCGGTTTTACCCAGCGTCCCATAAACTTCATCGGTTGAAACTTGAAGATAGCGAAACGATTTTTGTTCTGGAGCGGAAAGAGTTTTGAAGTAGGAACGAGCTGCTTCCAATAACTGAAATGTTCCCATGATATTGGTTTCAATAAAAGCCCGCGGAGAATCAATGGACCGGTCCACGTGAGTTTCAGCCGCGAAATTAATAAGAGAAGAAGGGCGGCATTCGCTCAGAAGGGCGGATATCTTTGGGCCGTCATTAATGTCCGCCACGACAAATTCAAAATTAGAATTCTTTTCTAACCCCGCCAAATTCTCTTTTCGACCGGCGTAGGTCAGCTTGTCCACCACCATGAGCGGACGGTTTTTTTTCTCGATCATAAGCCGGGCAAAATTCGATCCAATGAATCCCGCTCCGCCTAAAATAAAAATTGTTTTATTCATAATATATTTGGAACATACAGATAATCAGTGTGTTTCAACAGACGTAGCGCTCGCAAATAAAGAGTGCTAATATTTCACACTTAAGGATATTCACGATGCTTCCTATCGATAAGCTAACAATAAAGACACAAGAAGTCATTCAATCTTGCTTTACCCTGGCCCAAGAGAAATCTCACCAGCAGGTGGATCTTGAGCATCTCCTGCTCGCCCTTTTAAGCGTGCCTGACACGGTCGTCATCCCCGTTCTTGAGAAAACGGGAGTGAATATTTCCGCTTTAAAAAGAGACGTTGAAATCCTCACTCTAAAGCGGCCTCAAGTTCAAGGGAGCAACATTCAACCTTATTTATCTCAACGA
>CAZJOE010000432.1:0-2107 GCA_964547555.1 uncultured Elusimicrobia bacterium
CCGACCTGGTCTTTATCTTCCTTCGAAAGATTTTCTTATAAATTTGACGAAAAACGTAACGTTCTCAACTCTTCCTGTGAACTTTGAAAACGATGAAGACTTGATCTATGAGTTTGAAAGCGCGATCGCTGCAATGCTTTCAGAACCCATTCCCCCTAAGTGGACTGAGCTGTTTAGCAATCCAAGGACAACCAACAGTGAGTTTATGGACAGCTCATCTTCCTGGTCTCCCGGGATTGTTAAGGCTATTGTGAATTTGGGATACAGAGATCTCGAACATCGCAAGTACGAAGATTTACTAGCGAAGTTTTATGACAACCTGGATGAAAACTCTTTTATGAGTCAGTGGGGTCCTCTTTTCGGGGAAACGGGAACCAATGAAGAATTAACCAGAAAGCTCATGCAAGTTGTTCAGGCCACAGAATTGAACATTAAGGTTCAAAGTCTCGGCAAAGATGAAAAAACAGACAGTGGCTTGGGTGACATTTCCGAGGCCCTGAGCCAAGCTGCAGAAGAATTAATCAACTACCAGATAGCCGATGTCAGCGTGGTTCGATCCTTTCAAAATAGTTTCTCAACATTCCTCGGACGGATTATCGCGGGTAAATGGATTTTCGTCGGCAGCCGGAATGCCTTGGCCAGAGAAACCGACTACGAATCCATCGCAACGGAAGTTGTCATGCCAATGATTAAATCGACGGATATTTTTAAAGCCTATAACGAGGCCAAGGGGTACATAGCCGCCTACACGAAAGAAAATCGGGCCGTTAAAACAAAAATTGTTTTCGTGGCGCCCAATAACGAGATCCAAAGTTATCTTAACGAGCATTTCGCCAAGAAAAATCCGGGACAGGTCTTTATCACCTTACGCAAGAATCAAACAAAGTTTAATGACATCAAAATCCAAGCCAGTGAATTTTTAGGGGATGAGTTCATGGAAGGCACCTTCAGATTGTTCGTTCATTCCGGAATGGATCTTCCCAAAGACTTTCTAAAAGATGCCACTGGGTACCGCTTGTATCTCCAATTAACGGAAGCTCTAAATCCCTTGATTCGAGAGTTGACACTCTCGGAATTCAATGACATAGATGAGCTGTACCGCCTCTATCAAAGCCAAGCCTAAACCCTCCAACTAAGTTTATAATAGCGACCATGAACCCTCGCCACCATCCTTTCGGCCTTCTTGCGTTTCTCCATTGGAACCATGAATGGAACAAATGGCACTTCAAAAAAGACGTCCTCCAAAAAGCGCTCCAACAATTACAAGATTTGGGAGTCGGGTTTGTCCGATTGGATATTCTGTGGTCGGACATTCACACAGGGCTCCATCAATATGACTTCTCCAGATACGACCAACTAATTTCCGCCGTCAGAAAACATGGAATCGACATTCTCGCGGTTCTCCACTACAACAAAATTTCGAGAAAGGACGGCCAGGACCTGTGGAACAAGCCGCCGGCTTCTTTCGACGAATTTGGGAGATATGTAGGCGCGTGCGTCAGGCGCTACAAAGATCAAATCAAACATTGGGAAATTTGGAATGAACCGAATCTTTCCGTCTATTGGTCCGGCCCCAAAGATGGCCTCAAAAGCTACACCCGCCTTTTAAAAGTCTCTTATCAAGCGGCCAAAGAGGCGGACCCAACCTGCTTCGTTCTTAACGGAGGACTAACGGAACCCGTGGTTGAAGATGTGAACAATTTATACCTGCAAGAAGCCCGCGATTTCACCGACATCATCAACATCCATACTTTCATCGACCCGCTGGATCCCCATCATGCCGAACGGTTCGAGCGAATTATTGAAGGCGTGGAGAGTATTATGGCGCGGCATAATGATCAACACAAAAAAATTTGGATCACCGAAATGGGGTGTCCCGGGGTCCCCTCATCCATCGGCCCTCTGAAATGGTTCGGCGGGGACCACATCGATGAGGAAAAGCAGGCGGACTGGCTGGAAATCCAATATAAAATGATCGAAGTTTTCCCGCGCGTGGAAAAATTATTTTGGGCTTTTTACCGTGATACCGACAACGAATTCAACGATGCGACGGATTATTTAGGAATTGTCAGATTGGATTTGAGTCCGAAACCGGCGTATCACCGGC
>CAZJOE010000433.1:0-2079 GCA_964547555.1 uncultured Elusimicrobia bacterium
CCCGCCAGCGGGGACGGTTCTGATAAAGCAAATCATACGCGCGTCCTTGTTCCGCATAAACGGAAACGGGAATTTTTTCGAACGGTCGGTAACGAACACCTCCGGCAAGAATGACCGCATTGTCGGACCAAATCTCGGGAATGTTGCCACCGGAGCTTTTGCTGTCGTCGGTGTATCGCACGGTGCCGTAAATCTCTAACTCGCCGCGATGGGCCAGAGCCACGCCGGCCCGGGCCTGCGCATACGTTACGAAATCGTCGAAGCGTGAAAAATAAACAGGCGCAACATAGAGATCGGCAAAATAGGGGTTCGGCAAAAACTGCCAGCGGCGAGGAGCCATATCGGCCAGCGCCTGGCACGCTGCCGCGGCGGATGTTCCCGATGATTGATTAAGATCATTAAAACTCTTTCGAGCCAGTGTGCTTTTCCCCATCCGTTGATAGGTATAGGCGAGTTGAAGCTTGGCCTTCTCATGGCCCGGCTCTGTCTTGAGTACTGTTTTTAGACGGTCGACGGCTTGGTCGTACTTCTTTTCGTCTGTAAGAACATAAACCATTTCCATCTGGGCCGTAACATTAGATGGTTCTTGGGCGGCAGTAACCTCCAACGCGCGGCGCGCCGCAGAGGGGTCCGTTGTTTTAAGACGATAATACTCATCCAAACCATGGGGAGCGCCCTGTAGGAGAGAAGTTAATCCAAAAAGAAAAGACAATAAGAAGAGGATCCTTTTTTGGTGACGGAACGCCTTTACGTTAAACGTAATCATGTTCAACTAGACACGCGGCCCGTCGGGTAGGTTACAAATGGGGTCAAGTCGCGACATGCGACATTTTCTGGACCTGTAAAAATTTTCTCTGTAACCCGATCTTCCTTCCATGTGTCTTATATCTCGACGACGAAAGGAATTTCACATCGGGAGGATCTTCTTGAAGAAAACATACCTGGCCTCATTCGGACTCGCTCTTATACTTTTTTCCTCTTGCAATAATGGAGTGGATAGACTTCTGGGCATCAAAGAGAAAGACGACCCCGTTGAATCAGGTGTTGTGGCGCCTCCGGCTGACATTCCCCAACAAGGCGACGTGCAGCTTAAACTGACCTACAACCTGACGCTTCCTGGCTATCCATTGGATTGGGGTGTCCAGGCCCTCTATGTGGGCGCGCGTCGAGAGTTTGGTGATTATGAGAATCTCATCTCATTTAAAGAGCATGTGCCAGCCACTCCTTTTTCTTTTCCCCGGGAGGCCGGACAGAAATTTGATTTCACATTAAAAGATGTAAAGGTGGGCGAGACAATCATTGTGCAGGGTTTGATGTGCGCAGGTAACTCCCACCAGCAGGATTGCTCGCCCGACGATTATGACAGTCGAGCGTGCGCGACGGAAGTTCATATCCTCAAAAATTTGAAGCCGAGTTGCCAACCGGTCTTTACCTGGACAGATATTTGTCACGCGACCTGTGAAGAGGAACCCCCCTGCAAATAGACAACAGGGGTCAAGTCGCGACATGCGACATTTCCATTAATTTTTATAATGAATTCTTTTTGATTATTTGATATTTTCACGAACGTCGAACGTAGCAATCCCTTCCTCTTAATTTACCTCTCCTAATCTTCCCCTCCGTGGAGCTTTTATGTCACGGCCATTGCGTATCCAATATCCAGGGGCTTTTTATCACGTCATGAATCGAGGCCTCAACAAAAATCCCATTTTCTTGGAGGGAAAGCGGGACCGCGCTTTATTTAAGAAAACCATCGGCGAGGCTGTTGAACGGTGGGAAATTCGAATCCATGCATTTTCTTTGATGAACAATCACTATCATCTTTTGGTTGAAACCCCCTTAGCGAATATAAGCCGGGCCATGCGGCATATTGACGGAGTCTATACGCAACGGTTTAACTGGTTCCATCGGCGAGATGGGCCGCTTCTTCGGGGAAGATTTAAGTCTATTCTCGTCGAAAAGGAATCTTATTTTCTTGAGCTGGTGCGGTACATTCATCTGAATGGCGCAAAAGCCAAACTTTTTCCTTCTCCGGAAATGGACTTTCATTGCAGCCATTACGATTATCTGCACCCCCAT
>CAZJOE010000434.1:0-2067 GCA_964547555.1 uncultured Elusimicrobia bacterium
GGGGTCACGGAATGGCAAGTCCCAAAACACGGGACCACACCTTCTTTCCGTCGGCGTACTTCACGAAATTAAAAAGGCCGCCCTCTCCGAAAATCGCGGCGGCGGCCCGCTGGCGGCGTTCTACTTCCGCCTGGAATTCTTCTTGATTGGAAAATTTGGTTTGGATGACGTCTTGAATGTTTTGGAGAACGGATTGGAGGGACCGTACTTTCTGCCGTTCTTGGCGTTCTTCTCTTTGGCGCATCTCACGGACGACGGCGGATTGATTTTGCATCCGTTCCCGGAGTTTGTGGGGATTAAAAAATCCTTGTTCTTCTTTCGAAAGAAAATCCTGGCCGGGATTAGAGAGGGGAGCAAACGAGGCCGCCTGCGATAAAGTTGTGGCGACAGGCGTGTAGACCAGAAGGAAAGAAAGACTTCCGGCTATGATTTTCTTAAATGGACTTTTTAGAGTATTCATTCTCGGCCTTTATCCTTCGTCCTTCCCCAGAATCGGATAAAAAACTTGTTGATTGTATTCGTTTTTTGATCAAAACGATGTAAACCCAATGTAAGAAAATTGTAAATTTTTTCACTCATTATAATCTTTCATTATCATCTGTTTTACACGCCCGAGTCCCATTTAATATCGGAATAAGTTCTTCAAGTAATCACTCGACAATATTTCTAGTTCCGCAGACTGTACCGAAGACTGAAACCACGGTTGTCACTCCCGCTCCCATTGTGCCGGTGTATTCATAGACCGTTCTCCCTATAAAATTTTCCAAACTAAAAAATCCTACCCAAGTCAGCTGGGATTTTGAATCAAAGCTTTATAGCTCCCGCTTGAATAAGAAAAAGCGCCATAGGCCACGATGGTTTTGTTGTTGAAGTTCAAAGTAAATGAGGAATCGTCCCAATTCACGGTATCCGATGAGACGCGAACGTTCACTATTGAATCTTCAATTAGAACCGGCGCGCTGAAAGTAAAGGGCTGGCTCAAATAGGTCCCTTCATATGTCGTCAGTGAACTTCCAGGTCCCAAAGGCCCTTTCTCCCCCTGCTTTCCTTTGCATGCCATCAAAGACATCAATGCAATCGTCAAATAACTTGCCCCCAATATGAACGTTCTATTTTTCATTTGATCTCCTTTCTCCAGTTGAAGAGATGTCATGAGTGTGGCTTCCACCGGAATTGATTTGAACGCTTGGTCCGAATTTTTTTCCACATTTCCTGAATATCCACCTTAGTCCTTTTCACAGAAAACGATGCCGAGATAAGGGGGTCGCCACGAGCCATCCGACATAACTTGATGGATATGGTTTCCTTTGGAATCTGTTCCAGGAGAAGCGTCTTCGGAGTCAGGCGTATCGGGAAGCCGGGATTTATGAAATTCATTTGCAGCGGTAGACGCTCCCTCAATTTGCATATATGTGTAGGTCGTAACGATACTCTCCGACCCTTGCCCCCATGACGCAATCTGAGGTGATATTTGGTTCCCGCCTCCTCCCGAATGGGCCGTGGGAACCGCATGCCGGTGCGGAATCGGATGGCGATGAGCGTCGACGACATGAGTATGGGCGCCGTCTGTGCTAACCGCCAAACCGGAAATTATATTGCTCCCGCCGAGATTATCGGAAGAATCGGAAGAATAGGAAACGGCGCCCAGCGGAAATCGATTATCCAGAATAGAAAACCGGGTCCAGTCATCGGGGCAGTCGCGGGCGAACATTGCGATCATTCCCGATGGGATAAATTGGGAAGCGATGGTCGTACTAAGGTCCACTTGCTCGACGGAGCGATCTGCGATTTGGTTCGATCCCACGGCATCAAGTTGAATTTTATTTCCGCTAATTGAGTTGTCCGGAACAGAATCCGCGGTCGCCGCTTTATCAGCTTCCCCAGCATGAAAAGAGTACGGAACATTAGATAATCGCTGGCGCGGAGATAGCACCTGGTTCGATTGAGCGGTTCCCGCTTTTATGGTGACTTGGAGAAATAGATTTTGCCCTCCTGAAAAAATCGAAGGGGATGAAAAAGGCCCCACGTCGGCGGTGAAAAGGCCCATTTCATTCGAGTTCACATTTT
>CAZJOE010000435.1:0-2064 GCA_964547555.1 uncultured Elusimicrobia bacterium
TGATTATTTTTTCTCCCGAGGCCAATACGCAAGCCCCACTTGATAGGCCATGCTCGTGACATAATCAGAAGCAAATCTGATGCGGTGATAGCGAATTTCAGGAATAAGGCGGAAGGGAAAACTTTCTGAAAAAACCGGAAGGAGAATTCCAGCGGAAAGGTTCATCCCAAAATGATTGTCAGTCCCTGTTACTTTTCCCGTTGCAGGCGTGTCCAGCGTGATGCGGTCGTGGTAAATTCCCATTCCTACCCCAACGAACGGATTCCATGAACTGGGAGCGTGGTTGCGTTTTACATTGATCCGATACAGCAAGTCAGCATTCAAAGCGTAAAGGTCTTCCTCGAGGCCGAGCGTTCCATCTGGAACCTGGAGGGGAAACCAATCGCTTGAAATCCGCATCAGCAAGTTTTCAAGTGAAGAAGCCCCAAAATTATTTCTTTCGGGAGGATCGGCGTAAAAATCGAATCCCAGATTTCCCAGATCTTCATATCCATCGAAACCTTCCAGTAATTTGTTATAGCCGCCGTGCACCGCAGGATAAAAATGCCACCGCTGACTGCCTTCGCTGGTCTCAGCAATTCTGCTGGCGTGAGATGTTGGGGGAACTGAAATAAAACCTATCAACAAGAGGGACCCGAGGAGGAGTTTTTTCATTTCGGATGATCATAGAAGAAACTTACACATTTTGAAATTAATTTATGTTGGAAATGCAAATTGAGGCCAATTCAATTTAAAGTAGGCTCAGAGTCCGATTTCCTTTAATCCTTCTTGCCAGGGGAAAATTTCAACGCCATTGAGTCGTTTTTTGTGTTCACCCAGATAAAAAATGAGGGGTCGATGTTTTTTCCCGACGTAATCAGAGAAACTCTTAAGACCCTTTAAATCCGAAGGTCCGATGTTTTTCGAGGCTTTGATCTCGATCGCCAAAATTTCTTTTCCTTTTTCCAAAATCAGGTCAACCTCCGCTCCGTGTTCGGTGCGAAAGGTTGAAAAACGAATGTCTTCATCGGCGTGATGACTGCTGTGATAAATTTGAGTGAAAACGAGATGTTCAAAAAGAGCCCCCACCCTGTCTGCGGACGGGGAAAAATTTCCCAGGAGACCGTTTAATACCCCGACATCAAAAAAATAAAATCGGGGGTGTTGAACAAGCCGACGAGTCAGGCTTTTAGAAAAAGAATCGACCCGGACAACAATTAGGCAGTCTTCAAGGACCTCGAAATATCGAATGGCGGTCTGCCTGGAAATTTGGGCCCCGCTGGCCATCTTGGCGAAATCAAGAAAATGTCCGGCCCATTCCCCTGACACCTGAAGAAATCGTGCGAAACCTTCCAAATTCCTGGAGAGCCCCTCCGCTTGAATTTCTTCTTTTAAGTAAGTTCCGGCATAACTGCGGAGTGTTTTTTGTTGAGATGAGGTATCCGCGTCCGTCAATATTCCCGGAAGGCTTCCACTGGAAAGGACCTTTTGTGTATCCAGATTATAATCCAACTCGCCGGACGTCAAAGGACCCAAATGAAAAGTGTGAATTCGACCGGGGAGCAAATTGGCATGTCCTCGTCGAAGTTTTCGGGCGCTGGAACCAGTCAGATAGAATCGATAATGATTCCCCGGTTTATCCAAGAGGACCTGAACGGTATTGAGAAGACTGGGAAGGCGTTGAATTTCGTCGATAAAGATTGTTTTCGCCTTCTCTTGGGCAGCCAGACGCGTTTCTAATTCCGAGGGCCTGCTGGCGAAATCGAGGTAGGTCGTCTCATGCGCCAGATTGATCGTGACGTCGGGGTTGAGCCCGGTGATCAGGGTTGATTTTCCGGTTTGCCGGGGTCCCAACAAGAGAATGCTTTTAGAGGATTTTGTGAGAGAAGCGGTCAGCGCTCTTGTAATCATGTGGTCATATTACGCGGTATTATGACCTCATGTCAACACCAAATTATCAGGCTCTGGTACGTTGTGTTTGGCCGGCTTATAGGCGGTCCAGAGGAACCGAACGAGAATTTTGTAGGCTTGGCACCCGTGGAGGGGTCGCATAGCGGCCTAGTGCGCCGGTTTGCTAAACCGGTA
>CAZJOE010000436.1:0-2062 GCA_964547555.1 uncultured Elusimicrobia bacterium
TCAAAACTAAAAAATGGGCCAGATGGGAGTCGGATTCGCTTAAACAACTTCGCAAAGAGCTTAAAGAGGGCGATGTGTTTCTGACCCTCGGCGCGGGCGATGTTTGGAAGGCCGGGGAAAAGCTGCTTCAAGAAACCTCTTCCCTGTTTGCAAAAATTTCCCAAGCCCTTCCAGAATTGGGCTCGCGCATTAAAGCGGAAGAACCGTTGGCGCGTCATTGCACCTGGGCCATCGGAGGACCCGCCGAGGTCTACGTCGAAGTTCAAAATATCGAGGAGCTTAAGACCCTGCAGCGGATTTGTCGCGAGGCCGGCGCGCCTCAATTTATTCTCGGTTGGGGTTCCAATGTGCTGCTTCCCGACGAAGGCTTGCGGGGGTGCGTGATCCGTCTCAGAGGAGATTTTGAGGCCATTGAATTTGACGGGACATCCGTGCGGGTGGGAGCCGGCGTTCATTTGCCGCGCTTGGCCAAAAAATGCGCGGAGAAAGATTTGTCGGGGACCGAAGGCTTGGCCGGGGTGCCGGGAACAGTGGGAGGAGCGCTGATGTCCAATGCGGGAACTCCGCGCGGCGTGATTGGAGATGTGATTCAGTCGGTTGACGTGTTATCTCCGGAAGGGAAGTTGATGACTCTCAGCAAAGAAGGAATTCAGTTGAGTTATCGACAGAGTAATTTGATGGGACGTTGGATTGTTTCCGCGGTATTGGCGCTGCGACAATCTGAAAACGGCAAGGTCGCTGAGAAAATCAAGGAAGAACTTTCTCTTCGTGAACGCACGCAGCCGCTCGGCACCAAAAATGTCGGGTCCGTTTTTAAAAATCCTCCCAATGATTTCGCGGCTCGTCTCATTGAAGCGGCGGGCCTCAAAGGAAAGTTGGTGGGCCGTGTTCAATTTTCTCCCAAGCATGCCAATTTCATGGAGAACATCGGGGGGGCTTTGGCGGCGGACGCTTTAAACCTGATGTCCTTGGCGCAAAAAACCGTCAAAGAAAAGTTCGGCGTCGACTTGGAGCCCGAAGTGAAAATTATTCAGCCATCGGAAACGGCCCTTCATGCTTGATCGCGGAAAACTGCTGCGCGAACTTAAAAAGAAACGGATCGCTGTTCTTAAAGGGGGATGGTCGCGTGAGCGCGAGATTTCTCTTAAAACCGGAGCCGCCGTTGAACAAGCTTTTAAACGCTTAAAAATCAAGGCGCTTGGGATCGACATCAAAAGAAACATCGGGGATGTTCTCCTAAAAAAGAAAATTAATTTTTGTTTCTTGGCGCTGCACGGTCCTTTTGGCGAAGATGGCCGGATTCAGTCCCTTCTCGAAATTTTAAATATTCCCTATACGGGAACGGGTCCCTTGGCCAGCGCGATCGCCATGGACAAGAATTTTTCCAAGCAACTTTTCCAGCAGCATTCGGTTCCGACGGCTCCTTGGGTGGTCATTAAAAAATCGGAGGAGGAGCACACCGCCTCGTCTTATATGAATGCCCAAAAAATGTTTTTGGAAGGACCCGTTTTCGTGAAGCCCGTCGATCAAGGTTCAGCCATTGGGGTCAGTCGTGTTGAGAAATATGTCGATCTGAAGCCCGCCCTTACAGCCTGTTTCAAGGTTTCCTCGGACGCTTTGGTTGAACGATTTATTCCGGGGCGAGAACTAACGGTCGGCGTTTTGGGAAATCATATTTTGCCTGTGATCGAAATTATTCCGCAGCATGCTTTCTATGATTTCCATTCCAAATATGCGAAGGGGGGATCCCGCCATGTCGTTCCTGCGGACATTTCTCCCTCGTTGACCGTCCGCGCGCAAAAAATTTCCGGGCAGGCTTTTAACGCCCTGGGCTGTGATGTTTATGGCCGCGTGGACTTAATTTTAACCCCGCAAGAGGAGCTGTTCGTTTTGGAGGTCAACACCATTCCCGGTATGACGGCCACCTCGCTTTTGCCGGAAGCCGCGAAAGCGGAAGGCATCGGTTTTGACGAATTGGTGATCCAAATTATCGAATTATCGTTAAAGAGAAATGCCCTCTAAATTTAAATCCCTCTTCGGATCCAAGCGTCCGAGTTACTTC
>CAZJOE010000437.1:0-2059 GCA_964547555.1 uncultured Elusimicrobia bacterium
ATAAGAATATCGCCCGCTTTTAACGTTTTTTGGGCATTTAATTTCTTGTCCCGGTCCACAACGCCGACGGCGAAGCCGGCGAGATCATATTCTTCAGGTTTGTAGAAACCCGGCATTTCCGCGGTTTCGCCTCCGAGGAGTTCACAACCGGATTCTTTACAAGCGGCGGTGATGCCGCGAATGACGGTTTCCGCCACAGAGACGTCCAGTTTTCCGCAAGCGTAATAATCAAGAAAGAAAATGGGTTTGGCTCCGGAACAGATCAGGTCATTCACGTTCATTCCAACCAAGTCATATCCGATGGTGTCATGAATGCCGAGCGCTTGCGCGATGGCCAATTTGGTTCCGACGCCATCGGTGCAACCGATGATGATCGGGTTCTTGTAGCCTTTTGGAAGTGGAATTCCATCCGAGAATCCCCCGATCTTGGGCGCCATTTTTTTGATGCGTTCCACCAAATCATTCCCAGCGTCAATATCAACACCAGCAGTTTTATAAGTGATCATTTATTTTTTCCTTGATCCTGGTTTGATCGCCGGCGTTCCCTCTTTGCATAGAGGGCATTCTTCCGCTTTCCAGGTTTTAACTTCTAAATTTAAAAGCGAGTGGACGGGAATTTTCCATTCGGCTAATTTGGAATTTTGCGATTGGCTGCGGTTGACGACCGATCCCACGCCCACAATATCTCCACTCAATTCTTTGACAAGCTTGAGAACTTCCGAAGTGGACAACCCCGTTGTGATGACATCTTCAATCACCAAAACTTTTTCTTTCGCTTCGATATGAAAATTCCGGCGAAGCACAGGTTTTCCGGTGTCGTCTTTCTCGACAAAGATGGCCCGCACCTTCTTCGCGCGCGCCACTTCATGACCGATGATGAGGCCGCCAATGGCCGGAGAAATGACAACGTCGACGGCTGGAAATTTTTGAGCGATCGAGCGTCCCAATTGTTCGGCGGTTTCCGGATCTTGGAGCAAGAGAGCCGATTGAAAATATCGATTGCTGTGAAGTCCGGAAGACAACACAAAGTGGCCTTCTAAAAGGGCCCCTTTCTTTTTAAATGTTTCTAATAAGCTGTTGTCCTGTTCCACTGCGATCATATTCCTTTGTTCCAGTCTCTGATAATTTCTTCGGCCACGAATTCCGGGTCTTTGGCTTCCAAGATCGGGCGTCCCACCACGATGAAGTCCGCTCCGGCTTCCCGCGCGTGCGCGGGGGTCGCGATTCTTTTTTGGTCGCCGATGTCATTGTCCGGTAACCGGATGCCCGGGGTGACGATCGTAAAATTTTTGCCCAGGGTTTTTCGAAGCTGCGCCGTTTCTCCGACGGAGGCCACCACCCCGTCCAATCGTGCTCTCTTTGCCATGTCGGCCAAATGCAGCGTTTGATCAAAAGGCGCGTGCACAAAACCCAAATCTCTTAAGTCTGAGGCTCCCAAGCTGGTGAGAATCGTCACGCCCCAAATTTTGGGACGAGGCGACAATTCTGAAACGGTTTTTAAAGCGGTTTCTCCGGCTGAGGTGTGGACGGTGGCGCTAAAGATACCATTTCTTCCCGCTTCCTTGATGGACCGCAGCATCGTATTCGGAATGTCGTGAAATTTGAGGTCCAAGAAAACTTTTTTGCCGAGCGATTTTATTTTCTTGATCACAGGAGGTCCGTATTTAAGAACCATCGCCGGTCCCACTTTGTACAATTCGCAATTCTTTCGGGTGGCTTTGATAATCGCAAATGCTTCTTTGTCTGTGTCGACATCCAACGCAATGATAAGTGGCTTCATGACAGGGTTCCCACCGCCTCTTTGATATTTTTAAAACCGTCTCTTTCCATGAGCTTCAAAATCCCTTTGTTGATGGCCGGCAGCATCGTCGGCCCTTCATAAATCCATCCGGTGTAAACCTGCACCAGCGTCGCGCCGAGCTGAATCTTCTCGTAAGCATCCTTCGCGTTAAAGATTCCCCCCACGCCAATCAAAGGCACAACCCCTTTCGTGAGTTGGTAAAGCCGTTTTAAAACTTCGTTCGATTTGGTCCGAATGGGTTTGCCGCTGAGGCCGCCC
>CAZJOE010000438.1:0-2057 GCA_964547555.1 uncultured Elusimicrobia bacterium
GCGCCAAAGTGCGCTTGGGAATGACCAGATCATTCAATTCCTCGGCAGAAAAGACCTTACCCACATTTCGCAAGTGGGACCCGCGACGCCAGATCACGTGATTCGTACGAAACCGGTTCCTCTGATTTTTAAAAACGGCGCAGAGTCGATCGGTTCAGCGGTCTCATCTTTTACTTCCAACTACGAGAAATATTTCCGCAAAGAATCGGGACGGAAAAAAGTTCAGCGAAAAATGCTCGATCCTTTGCCAAGAATCGTCCTGGCGCCGGGCGTGGGCCTCTTTTCAGTGGCCGCCGACGCTAAAGCCGGAGATATTGCGTTGGATGTCTACGAACACACCATAGAAATTATCAGCAACGCTTCCGCTTACGGCCGCTACGAAGCGCTGCCCTCAGACGATTTATTCGACATGGAGTATTGGTCTCTTGAACAGGCCAAGCTCGGCAAGGAAAAAATTCTTCCGTTCGATGGTCAAGTGGTTTGGATTTCAGGAGCCGCATCCGGAATCGGATTGGCGACATCAAAAGCTTTTGCCGGAATGGGAGCCCATGTATTTGGTGTTGATCTCAAGAAAAGTCAAACCACCCAAGGTGTTTGCGATGTTACCGATCCGGATCAGGTTAAAAAAAGTTTTCAAGAATGTTCCCGCACCTTTGGCGGTGTGGACATCGTCATTTCAAACGCGGGAATCGCGCCGACGGGAGCCATGGATCAAGTTTCGGACGCTGTGATGCGCCGGAGTTTTGAAATTAACTTCTTCGCCCATCAAACTGTGGCGCAAGCGGCCGTCGAAATCTTAAAGCGACAAGGACTCGGCGGATCACTTCTCTTTAACGCGTCCAAAAGCACTTTTAACCCAGGCCCTGATTTTGGACCCTACACGCTCCCCAAAACAGCGGTCATCGGCCTCATGAAACAATACGCGGTGGAGCTCGGACGATACGGGATCCGCTGCAACGCCGTTAACGCCGACAGAGTTAACACGGGACTTTATGAAGACGGACTCCTCAGCAAGAGAGCCAAGGCGAGAGGAGTTTCGGTGTCGGAATACTTAAGCGGGAATTTATTGAAGCAAGAGGTTTTCGCGGACGACGTGGCGTTGGCCTTTGTGCATCTGGCCCAAATGCAGAAAACAACGGGTGCGACGCTGCCTGTGGACGGAGGAAACGCGGCCGCATTCCCTCGTTAACGACTTATTTCTCAGCAAAAACAAATAAATACCACCCCATCCAAGAAGCCAAAACGGCTTCGACCTTCCTAAGAAATGGAGAGTTTCCCCAGTATTTCCCCATGGGAAAATGAGCGGTCTTAAATTTAAGGTTCTTAAATTTCGAAAACATCTTTCGGATATCGCTTTTAGAATAAGCATAGGCGTAAGGACAGCTGGGCCCGTCCGTCGAATGATGAACAAATTGTGACGCGGAGAAATAAGACCAGCCCTTCTTTAAAAAATGAAAGTAATGCGCCTCGTAAACATGGAGTGCTTCATTTCCTCTAATTTTTAAGAAATCATCTTCCGACCACCGCTCTCGATCTTTTTTCCAATCCATTATTCGGGATAGAGTCGTAAAAATCGCCCTCAACCGCATATAAAGCATGATGCGCACGAAATAATTAAAACTATTTTTATGATAAAGCATGATCAGCGCTTTTCCTTGCGGGCGGAGCGCGCGGTACACTTCATCAAAGGCATTTTGAGGCGTGGGAGTGTGATGAAGGACGCCGTGGGAATAAATGAAATCGAAAGAATTATCAGAAAAGCTCAACGCTTCCGCATTTTCAGTTTGAAACGTTCCTTTTAATTTTAAGCAAAAGAAATGTTCCTGTGTCGATCGAACGGCTGTTTCAGTGAGGTCAACGCCCGTATAATCGGCCCCGGCTTGGGCGAAACGAGTACCATCCGCGCCGTTGCCACAACCGATCTCCAAAACTTTTTTGCCGGATGTTTCTTGGAAAGGAACAACTTCAAGGATGTGCCATTCGGTTTTATATCGGAACTCTCTATATTGGCGGAAAAATTCGCAGCGTTCTTCGGTCGGCGGGACAAAATGCGTGCC
>CAZJOE010000439.1:0-2057 GCA_964547555.1 uncultured Elusimicrobia bacterium
TTGGAAGACTGAAGCTCTTCCTTGGCGGTTTGCATTTCTTCATTGATGCTTTGTAATTCTTCGTTGCTGGAAAGGATTTCTTCGTTCGCCGATTGAAGTTCCTCGAAGGCCGCTTCTTTTTCCTCAATGACCGATTCCAAGTAGGATTTGGTTGAGGCCATCTCTTGCTTCCACAATTGCGAGCTTTCTGCATGGCTGTTCGGATTGGTCGCAGAGGGGACCCCCGTGTTCTTCAGCATTCCTCTCGGCTTCAGCTCATTAAACATGACAGCCCAGTAACGTTCCGGAGAAAGATGGATTTTGATGGGAATGACTTCGAGACAAATATCTTTAATGGCGCCATTGTGGTCGAGTTGGAGGCAATCCTTACGAAAGGTTATATTTTTTCTTTTTGCCTCTTTGATGGCCGCGATGAGTTCTATTTGGAGTCCCTCACGAACCAATTTCAAAAGTTTGAACGTCGCTTCACCGGTGGGATTGAGCAGATAGGGACTGGTGTCTCCTCGAAACTGAAGGATTTCTAAGTTGTCATTAATGACAACACCCACCGGCGCATAACGGTTGATAAGAGCACGGTCGGCTTCTTTTTGAACGTTAATGGGAGTGGTCCGTTCAACCTTTTGATCCGCTGGCGAGTTTGGCGCCCGCGTTTCGTCATCCGCATAGGAGTTGAGAGAGAAATCGTAGTTGAGCTTGGAAGAGACCAGGGGATTTTTCGCAAAAACCCGCTGCTTCTGATCCACAACAGTGAAGAGATCGGTGAAGGATCCCACAGTTTCCGAGGACCCCAACAGGAGTCGTCCGTGAGGATTTAAGGCAAAATGGAAGGTGGGGAGGATTCTTTTCTGTAGGACGGAGCTCAAATAAATTAGAACGTTCCGGCAGCTGATCAAATCCACCTTGGAAAAGGGTGGATCTTTCACAATGTTTTGCTTGGCAAAAATACAGAGTTCTCGAATGGACCTGTTGACCTGGTATTGCCCCTCTGTCTTTGTAAAAAAACGCCGCAGACGTTCGGGTGAGACGTCGGCTTCAATATTTTCGATATAAAGCCCCGCCCGCGCTTTCTCCAGTGCGGTGTCGCTTATATCCGTTCCAAATATTTGGATCGGAGGATTGCTGGCCCTTTCTCCCAAAAATTCCAAAAGACAAATCGCGAGCGAGTATGCTTCTTCACCGGTGGAGCACGCCGGGACCCAGAACCGAATGGGCACATTGGGAGCCTTGTCCCGCATGATCTCTTCAAATATTTTGCCTTTAAGAAATTCAAATGTTTCCGGATCTCTGAAAAACCTCGTTACTTTGATCAGAATGTCGTTATACAGGTTATCGATCTCGGCAGGATTTTCCTTAAGATAAGTGAGATAGTTCGATAAAGTTTCAATTTTTTGAAGAGCCATGCGGCGCTGAATTCGTCGATTAACGGTGTTGCCTTTATAAGTGCTGAAATCGACCCCGGTTTTATTTCGCATCAGGCCAAAAATATTATTGAGAGCTTCACCGTTTAACGGAGATGAATTTTCGTTTTTAGCGGTGGTGTAAGAAGATCCCTTGATATAAGAGTGCTTGCTGAGCCGTACCAATTCCTCGGCGATCTGGTGTGGGGAAGAGATGAAATGAGCGCATCCTGTCGCAATGGCGTTCCGGGGCATGCCGTCAAATTTTGCCGAAGACGGCTCTTGGACTAAAATAATGCCGCCTTTGCTATGAATCTCTTGAACGCCCAAGGCTCCGTCGGAACCCGTCCCTGATAAAATAACGCCAATGGAGCTGCCCACCTGGATTTGCGCCAATGAATAAAAAAAAGTGTCGATGGGCATATGCTGGCCGCGGGTTGTCACACGAGAAGTGAGAGTGAGGGTTCCGTCCACTATGGCAATATCCATTTCAGGCGGAATGACATAAATGTGGTTGGGTTCCACGGCCATGCCTTCTTTTACTTCATGAACAGGTATTTTCGTCACTTTGGAAAGAAGGGTGGCTAGGATACTGTCGTGATCGGCGGCGAGATGCTGAATAAGAACAAAAGCCATGCCGTTATCGGGGGGAATATGTTC
>CAZJOE010000440.1:0-2055 GCA_964547555.1 uncultured Elusimicrobia bacterium
GCGCCTCGTTCCAGACTAAAGCTGGTATATTTTTCATCCGATAAACCAAAGGCCACCCCCGCCCCGATGGTCCATCCTTGATAGGCCCAGGTAAGCCCGGCCAAGGCATCCAAGGCGGTTCCCTTGGAGTCGGTAATTTTGATGCCATCCAGTTTTCCCTCATCAAAGCTATAAAAAGCGGCTTCGGCCAGAAGGTTGATGTTCCAAAGTACCGGCATTTCCCATGAAGCGCGGCTTTCGAAGAGGCTTCCCGGTTCAATTTTATGTTTGTTCCCCGTTCTAATCCCCAATTTACTGCGGTAGGAATTTCTCCATAAATAACCGGTGTTTAAATGAAGAGCCCCGTAAAATATGGGGATTTTAAACATTTGGATGAATTCAAGGTCATCTCCGCGAGCGATGGGCAGTTCGTCTTCCGTGTTTTCGATTTGGGCCTTGTGCCAAAGAAACTTTAATCCAAAGTATTCATAAGGAGAGAATTTGATATGAGGCGTGATGTTGGCGCTGCTGGTGCCGGAGAGTTTGGACCCCGGCATTTTCAACTTATGGAATAAATAGGAGACATCAATGCCGGCTTCAGCTTTGGGATTGAAACCGAATTTGAGTTGGACCGGGAAATTAACTGTTTCATATTTGTTGCTGGGAGTTCCGAAAGAATCTCTTCGATAGGAAATGGTGGTTCCCCCTTCGAAATTAAGGAATCCAACAGGTTGGACTTCTTCCGTCAAAAGAGGTCGCGCCCCCACCACGGACGTTCCCGCCAGCAGCGCCCATAAAAAGAGTCGTAATGTTTTCATCCCTCAGTCCCTTTGAAATCGTCCGGATAGTCGCTGTTTTGACAGGCTTCGCAAGTGTTGTCCAAGTTTTTTGAAATCAGGCCGTGTTTGGCGCAAGGAAGGACTCCGGCGTCGCTTAGTTCTTTTAATTTTTTTTGAATGGTTTGACTATACTCATGCGCGGCGTTGTCTTTGTCCATGGAAAACTGGGCCAAGGTCATTCCGTGCATGCCGAGAGCTTCAACCAAGGTTTCTTCGCTGTCGAACTCCTGTTCATCGAAAATGACGCCCCCCGCCAGGAATTCATAGTGCCACCCCGCCCCATCCCAATAAAAGCGGTATTGGTTATCGGAGCCGATGCGGTAGACGTAGTTAACAGTTTTATCGAGAGACATGACACTATTTCTAGCATTTTTATTGATTCCGAATAGATTCGGCCTTAAGTTTTGATATAAAAGGTTTTCCATGACCATTCCTTACAAGAAATCCATCCTCGCGGCCTTGTTTGTGTTCTTCTGTGTTTTTGTTTGGCTGCGTTTCCATCAATTGACGGTTCGGCCCTTCCATAATGACGAAGCGGTCAACGCTTGGTTTTTCGGAAAGCTCGTTAAATCCAATGAATATAAGTACGACCCCAACAATTATCACGGTCCCAGTCTTTATTATTTACAGTTGATTCCCACTTGGATGGCCACGCTGATACAAAAAGGGCCCTTTCAATTTTCATTTTCAGATACGGCCGGCATCACTGATTTTTCGATCCGAGCGCCCGTGGCGGTGACAGGTCTTCTTATTCTGCTATCGATCTTGTTGGCTTTTAACCGGTTGGGTCCATGGGGGGCCGCTTCCGCCTTTCTCCTGGCGGGTTTTTCTTGCAACGGGGTTTATTTCTCCCGTTACTTTATTCACGAAACTTTTTTTGTTCTTTTTGCGCTGTGGATTTACCTGGGCGCTATTTGGTACCGGGACACGCGGAAACCCTTTTACTTTTACTTGATGGTCCTTTCCTCAGCGCTCTTGTTTTCCACCAAAGAAACGTCTGTGATTACTTTTTTTGTGATGGGGTTTTCGGTCTTTTGCGCGGAGGTGACGCACCGCCTGTTGTCTCCCCTCAAAACGGTCCCTTTTTCCGTGGCCATGGAAAGAAGTTATCGCTGGTTTTTTGAAGGACTTTTCCTCAAGCACGTGGGCGCCTTGGCCGGGGCCATCGCCATCTGGTTTTTATTGTACACCTCCTTCTTTAAAAACTATCCGGGTCTGGCCGATTCCATTCGCACCT
>CAZJOE010000441.1:0-2042 GCA_964547555.1 uncultured Elusimicrobia bacterium
TTTGGCCTTCATGGGTGAACTTAATGGCGTTGGCGATCAGATTGACCAAGACTTGTTTGATTTTTGTCTTGTCGACCTTGATAATGAGATCGGCGGGGACATCGGCCACA
Source organism: uncultured Elusimicrobia bacterium (assembly GCA_964547555.1). GTDB lineage: Bacteria > Elusimicrobiota > Elusimicrobia > F11 > F11 > CAZJOE01. Next base: position 111 of record CAZJOE010000441.1, read on the forward strand.
AGATTAATGTGTCTTTCCCGGGCCAAGCATTCCATTGTTTCCACGACCTCGCTGACGATTGAATTGGCCAAACAGGGTTCAATAAAAAGAGGCATTCGTCCGGCGGCCAGTTTGGAAAAATCGAGAATGTTATTAATTAAGTCGAGCAAGTTTTTGGCATTCACTTGGATGCGCTTGACTCCTTGTTCCTGTTTATCATTCAGCGCCCCATAGATTTTATCAATGAGAAGAGAAGCATATCCGATAATGGCGTTCATCGGCGTTCGGAGTTCATGACTCATGTTGGCCAAAAATTCGGATTTCAAACGACTCAGTTCTTCAAGTTGATTTACTTGGTTTTTCAACTGACGGCGTTCCATCGCTTTTTGGAAAAGAGCGACCAATTGATCCAATTCATAAGGCTTTGTGATGTAGTCGTAAGCCCCCAATTTCATTGCTACGATCGCCGTTTCCAACGTCGCGTATCCCGTCGCCATGATCACTTCCATTTGCGGTTGTATTTCTTTAATGGCTTTTAGCACCTCAACGCCATTTTTCCCGGGCATCATGATATCGCAAACCGCTACCTCAAATATTTCATGCTTTATTTTTTCGATTCCTTCTTCACCGCTGGAGGCTGTTGTGACTTTGAACCCTCGGTCCGTCAATCCGTAGACCAGCATGTCTCGCAGTCCTGGTTCGTCATCCACCACCAAAACAGTAGGAAGTTTCTCATGTGGATTTTTGCCGGCGATCATGAATTGCTCCTTCCACAGGTTCGGCAATGATTAACGTATTGTGAGGCTTTTTTAATAGAAGTGAGTAAATACTGAACGTCATAGGGCTTTAGTAAAAAATCGCTGGCGCCTTGTTGCATGGCGTAGACCGCCGTCTCTATAGCACCAAAGCCGGTGACGACGATAACTTGCGTCCTTGGCATGGATTTTTTTAAAAACTCCAAAAATTTAATTCCGTTCATTTCCGGCATGGTCACATCGGTGACCACCACATCGATATGTTTTTGGCGGGCTATTTTGAGGGCTTGGACCCCATTTTCGGCTGTGTCCACAATCATTCCACAACTTTCCAATTCCCACTTTAAAAGATTTCTAAATCCCACCTCGTCGTCCACAACGAGAATGGCCAATTCTTTGCCTTTCTGGGAAACTTCATTTTTATCACATTGATGGGGATTAATTCCTGGATGTTCCATATGTATTAATCTTCCTTGAGGTACCGGGATTTATCCAGGAAACAATATGGAAACGACTGGGAAGGGGTTAATGGATCGTTAAAAGGAAGATTCCATCCATTGAAAACCAATGGATGGAATGGTGAGAAGGGATTTTCCCTGAGGACCCAATTTTGAGCGGATCCGTCGGATATGAACATCCAGGGTTCTCCCGTTAATAGACTCAATGGTTTTGCCCCACACTTTCAGGGCCAACGTGTTTTTATTCAAAATCCGGGGAGAATGCAGAACAATTTGATAGAGGAGGTCATATTCCTTGGGGGCCAGATGTTTCATTGGTTTTCCGTCCACAAGGATGGTCCTTTCCGCTGGTTGAATCGTTAAACTTCCTTTTTGAAGGGGCACAGCTTCATCCATGTAAATTTTGGGTCGTCGCAAGAGGGCGCGCACCCTGGCTGTTAATTCTTTCATGTTGAACGGTTTAGCAAGATAGTCATCGGCGCCTGAGTCTAAGCAGTCGGCGGGGAGATTTTCGAGGGAAGAACCCGTGATCATGAGAATGGCCACCGTGCTGGTTAAGGGAGCCCGTCTTAGACGATGACAAATCTCTATTCCCGTAGACCCTGGAAGATTGTAATCCAGAACAATTAAATCGGGCAATTTTTCCTGGGTTGCCGCCAAAGCTTGGGCGCTATTTTCTGCGGTTTGGGTTGAAAATCCTTGCTGATCGAGCATTCGCACAAGTAAGGTGCGGATGGATT
>CAZJOE010000442.1:0-2042 GCA_964547555.1 uncultured Elusimicrobia bacterium
CGACCGCTTGAGATCAAGCCCCACGGCGCCGACCACGACGATCTTTCCTTTCTTACGGGTGAGTTCGAAAGCTTTCTGGGTGGGTTCGCTGCTCTCCGTGGAAGCCGTTAAGATGGTGGCGTCCACGCCCCGTCCCCCGGTGGCCGCGAAAATTTTCTGGGACAACTCTTCAATCGAATCGGACCCATCGGTCATGCCGAATTGCCGGGCCAAATCCACGCGGCGTGAATCCAAATCCAAACCAAAAACCTGGCAACCGGAAGCGGCCAACAGTTGAACGGTCAATTGCCCGATTAACCCCAACCCCAATACGAAAACAGATTCCCCCAATTTTAGATCCGCCCGCCGGACCCCCTGAAGAGCGATGGCTCCCAACGTAACGAAGGAAGCGCAAGAATCATCCACGGGTCCTGGAATTTTTACGGCCAAATTAGCGGGAACGGAAATAACTTCAGCGTGATTGGCGATTTGGGCGCCGGCGCAAGCGACGCGGTCCCCAGCGCGAAAATCTTCCACTTCGCTTCCCACGGCAAGGACAGTTCCGGCGCAGGAATATCCCAAGGGTTTGGATTGGTCCAACTCTTGTTGGACCAAAGAAAGCGTTTTCATGACACCGCGGACCCGAACGGATTGAAGGACCTTCTGCACCGCCTCGGGGCGCTTGCGCGCTTTTTGCAGCAATGAATCTCCCGATAACTGCACGGAAGATATTTCTGTACCGGTGCTGATCAGGGAACGGGAAACTTCTACGAGGATGGACTTCGGGTTCTGCGCGGGCGCGGGAACATCTTCAACGGAAACATGGCCCTTTCTTAACAGTAATTGTTTCAAGATTGAGCTACCTTGGACTCCTTGTTCGAGCCTCCCGCGCCAAGAGTATGCAATCTAAATCCCGCCGGGACCCACCGCTCCGCTTTCAAAATATTATGGCAGTCAAAAATAATGCGCTCTTTCATGAGAGGCCCCAATTCTTGTGGATCTAAATTTTTAAATTTATCGTGGGCCGTCAGCACCACGGCCAGGTCCGCATTTTGAAAAGCTTCTTGAGATGAAATCAGACGCATGTCTTTTGTTTTCACATGAGGATCCACCACGGCCAATTCCATATCAGGGAATTTTTTCACGAGGAGTTCAATGATTCGCATGGAGGGAGACTCCCGCATATCGTCCACATTTCCTTTAAAAGCAAGGCCAAGGATTGCGATTTTTCCCTTGGTTTTCCCGTTTAATAAAAGAGTGAGGGCCCTGACCACATGTTCCGGCATCTGGTCGTTCGTCCGCCGAGCCAATTGAATGATCCGGGCTTCCTTGGGAAACATCTCCACCAAAAACCAGGGATCAACACTGATACAATGACCTCCCACCCCAGGTCCAGGCTTATGGACATTCACACGCGGATGCCGGTTCCCCAATTGAATAACTTCCCAAACATCGATCCCCATTTTTTCGCACAACACCGCCATTTCATTGGCCAAAGCGATGTTCACGTCTCGATAGGTGTTCTCCAAAACTTTCACCATCTCGGCGACCGTCGGTGTGGTGATAAATATTTCTCCGGCCACAAAAGAGCGATACAGATTCTTGGCCATTTCCCCCCACTCCTGATTGATGGCTCCCACCACGCGGTCGTTGCCGATCAACTCTTTTAAAGCTTGCCCAGGAATCACGCGCTCGGGACAATAGGCAACGCCAATGTCGGCACCCACTTTAAATCCTTTTTTTTCAATGATCGGGACCAGTAAATTTAAGGTGGTGCCGGGGGGGCAAGTGGATTCCAGAATAATGAGGTCGCCTTTTTTTAAAACTTCCGCGATGGATTCCGCCGCGCTTTTTACATAGCTGACATTCGCTGTTGGAATATCACTGGAAGGATGATAAGGCGTGGGGACAGCGATAATAAATACATCGGCCGGTGAAACGCGGGTATCCAGCGTAAGATTTCCAGAAGTGACAGCCGCTTTAACAATAGTGGCAAGACCCGGTTCCTCAATGTGAGGATCGCCTTTTTTTAAGGTTTCAATAATGGCGGGATTGATATCCAC
>CAZJOE010000443.1:0-2040 GCA_964547555.1 uncultured Elusimicrobia bacterium
GCCTTCCGTATAGCCTCTGCGAAATTCCATTTCCATGCGCGTCCCGGGCGCCAAGTCGCCAAGCTCACTCATTCCGAAAGCTGTCTCGTTTGGCACATCTTCAACCAGACGGACCATCCGTTTGGTTTGAAAAGCTTTGCGAAGCCGCGGTCGCCAAATGTTGGACAAAGGATCTAAAAATGGTTTTAAAATCTCTTCCACATCGGCCCGCTTCATCGTGTTGTCTTCGGTAACCGAATACATCAAAGACCAACTCGGCCGGTTCGCGTTGAGCAATTCTCCATTCCGGTCGTAAAAATCGCCGCGAGGCGCGCGAAGAAATAAAACTTGGGTCCGGTTCGATTCCGACATCCGCGCCAAATCGTCTCCACGAACGATTTGAAGATAAAAAAGGCGCAGCAAAATGATCGCGTATCCGGCCGCGAAAAAAAAGCTAATAAACCGGACCCGGTCTCGAAACCGTCCTTCAGAAAATACGCCGGATGCCCCTTCAAGCCACATTGAATTAGAGGTGCTCCTGTTCGATTCTCCATAAACCGATCCATCGGTTCATGATCCAGAAACAGGCGGAAGCCATGAGACCGTTTAAAACCATTTGAAGAATGAGCGAATAAATTCCAATCCGGCCTTCGGATTCCTCCGTCAAGGAATAAGCCATGGACGCTAAAATGGCCGAGAAAAGCGTGGCCATACAAGCGATGACGATCTGCGGCGCCGGCCTTTCCGCGTCCACCCGGCGGCGAAGTTTTCCTGAAATATATCCAGCCAAGGTCAGGACCAAACTGTGCAACCCAAAAAGATTCACCCCCAATGAATCGGCCATGAGGCCCCACACGAATCCCATCGTTTCTCCGGTGACAGGACCCAACATGAATCCAATGCCGACGACAAAAATCAAAAGCAAATTGGGCGCGACGCCGAACAAAGAAAAATATCGGGTAAAAACAACTTCCAGAAACAAGCCCAGAATAAGCGTGGAGAAATAAAAAAGAAACTGCATCAGAGCGCCTTCTCTTTCAGCGGCATTTCTTTTCTTTGGAGGACCAGCACTTCGAGTAACGATCCGAAGTCAGAATGCGGCCTTACTTTGGCGAACTTAAAAAATCCATCTTCAGAAACATTCACGTCCGTGATAACACCCACGGGAATTCCAGGAGGGAATACGCCGCCCAAACCAGCCGTGACCACCTCATCTCCGGCCGCCGCTTCGGATTGGCGTGAGAGATATTTCATGATGCAGGTGGGCCTGTTTCCCCCCGCCAACAACCCCAAATCAGCCCGCCCCACGACACGAACAGAAACCGCTGAAACCAAATCCGTCACCAGCAGAACTTTGCTGCTTCTCTCCTCAACTTCACCAATTCGACCCACAAGAATCGGACGCTGAATGGACCCGACCACAACGGCTGCCGACGGAGCAATTCCATCTCGCGAGCCTTTGTTGATTAAAATCGTATGAAACCAATCCCGCACGTCGCGTCCCACCACTTCGGCGGGAATCGCTTCGGCAAACATTTTTTGCCGGAGCCCCAAAAGATCGCGCAACCGGTTGTTTTCATTTTCCAAAGTATCGCGTTCCAAATCCCGCTTGGCCATCGCGGCGAGCTGTTCGCGGAGAATAAAATTTTCACCTTCGGATTGGACCATATGGAAAAGACGACCACGGAGGGTGTCAAACTTATTGAAAAATTGTCCGGTATAAACGACTTCAGGCGAGACCATAAACCAAAGGGCGGTTTTAATTCCGACGATGTAAGGCTCAATGCGCAAAACCAGGAGCAATGAAGAAACGGCCAGAAACACCAACATGAGAACGCCGGCGCGGTGCCGTTGGAGGAATTCGGTGGTCATGGGAGTAAGTCCAGAGGGAGACCCCGCTTGATGGTCCCCTTCCAACTCGAGATTATTCCGAAACGATTAGTTTCGGCCTGAGCGGGTAGGGAAGCGAGATTCCGATGGAGGCAGGGTCTTAGATAAATTGGTTGCAAGTAAAAATTCATTTAAATTAAAAGAGGTCGGGGACGGCGCTGGGAACTCCCG
>CAZJOE010000444.1:0-2033 GCA_964547555.1 uncultured Elusimicrobia bacterium
AGGTCCAGAGGTCCTTCAAAGATATCAATCTTGACTTGATAGTCCATGAATTTCACCGATATTACCAGCCTGACGCCGAAGAGTCAAACGAATCCATTTTCGCGGAAATTCAAAAAAATCCCTTCTCAGAGTTCCCCACGACTAACTATCGGTATTTCCCCTAGTATTCCCATGTTTACAATGGCTTAACCGTAAAATGAGCTAGATTAGAGAGACGTTTACTCATAAGGCAATTTGATGAATAATATTTCGTGGGCTTGATAATAATCACACCCAGGGATAAATTTTCCTTAGTGAGAATTGTACGAATGTTCCGCATTGTGAAGACTTTTAAAAATAATGTCCCATTCCGAAAAACGGGGTTGTGATTTTTTTTGTTTGGGCAACGGACTATAACAGTCCGAAAGCAAATTAGGATGCTAAAGATAGAGAGGAGTAACGTCTGTGAGAATTAACCAGAAAGTGAGATACGGGGTGGCTTGTTTGTATGAGCTCTCCAAGGAGCCTGAGGGTTTCACCGATGCCAATTTAATTGCGCGTCGGCAAGATATCCCTCCCGCTTACGCACAAAAAGTTCTGCAGTTGATGGCCCAAGCCAACTTGGTCCAAGGGATGAAGGGAGCCGGATATAAATTGTCCGTGCCGCTAGAAAACATCACCGTCCTCAAAGTGATGGAAGTTCTTTCCGCTGAAAGCATCACGGAGGAAACTCCCCGTAAATCCAGTATCGTGATCGAACAAAAAATCAAACAAGCGTTGGGATCCATCTCTCTTTCTTGTTTGGGTCAAGGAGCCGCCAACATTTCATGAAAAAATCAAAGCGAGCGATTTTCCTTTCCTCCTTATTATATACGTCATCCCCGCGAAGGCGGGAATGACGTTTAGTTTTCAGCGTCTAATTCGAGCAGCACCCGCTTTTTGACGGCTTTTTCAAAAGACAAATCCGTCATCATTATTTTGGCGGTTTCATGTCCCCACGGTTTCAACCATTCCACGAGCCGCAGGGTCAATACGTCCAGCATGGTGGTGGGCAGGGGTCCTCCCAAAACCGCTTCATGTTCCGGTTTAAGTTCCCATTGCGGATGGAGAAAGGAAAGGGCGTCCCACTTTTTCAAAAATTTTAGAGCCGGCAAGGGATTGCCTTCTTTAAGAATAAGTTCGAATTCATGACGCCGCCGGACCGGACTTAAAACATTCGGAACGCCGGCAGAAACGGTTTTCAAAAGTAACTTTTCGGTGTCTGCCTCTAAATGAAATCCAAATCGTCCCGCAAATCGTGCCGCTCGAAAAATCCTGGTGGGATCATCTACAAAACTCATCGGATGCAGCACTCGAATTAATCGTTTGTGAAGATCTGACACGCCGTCAAAAGGATCCGCCAAATCTCCAAACCGCCGCTTGTTTAACCACAAAGCCATCGCATTGATGGAGAAATCCCGGCGCTTTAAATCTTGAGGGATCGAGGAAGGGACCACCTCGGGAAGGGCCCCGGAGCTTTTGTAGGACTCTTCACGGGCTGTTACCACATCCAGCTTTGTGCCATCGGGAAAATGAATGGTGTAGGTCTGAAATGTATCGTGGACAACCAGCCGGCCGTGAGAAATCTTGGCAACCTCTTCAACGACAGGGCGAACAGGGGGATCCAACATCAAGTCCACTTCTCCAACTTGTTTTCCCATGAGAAGATCCCTAACGGCCCCCCCTACAATTACAATTCCCTGGCGATTTTCATCCGCTTGCTGGGCCGCGGTATCCAAGAGGTCCATAAGGGAGGCGGGTAAATTCTCCCGGATTTTTTTCCCGTAATTACTCAAACTGAACCTCCAGCTTTTGAGAATTTTTAATGCGCTCATAAAATGCCAAATAAACGGAAAGGAGACTATTTGTCTTTTCAATAACTTCTAAAGCGCGCAGAAGCCCGGGCTGGCTTAAATCTTCCTTATCATTGGTGAAAGGGAGAGCGCGAGGAACATTTTGGCGGCGGGCAACGGAAGGGCATAAATAATTAACATTACACTCAAGCGACGGCGCCA
>CAZJOE010000445.1:0-2024 GCA_964547555.1 uncultured Elusimicrobia bacterium
AGCGCCTGCCCAAAAGAAAGACTTGCTTCCTGCATTCGGGTCAAAATAAAATTCGTGGTGCCGTTTAGAATGCCGACAATTTTATGAATCTTATTTCCTGCAAGGCCCTCATTGAGAGCTTGAACAACGGGCACGCCTCCTCCGACGGCCGCCTCAAAATAAACAAGCTTGCTGCGCTGGCGAGCGGTTGTGAAAATTTCGTCCCAATATTTGGAAAGAATGGACTTATTCGCGGTGATCACATGTTTACCGGAACGCAAAGCGGAGAGAACAATTTCTTTGGCGGGGTTGGTTCCCCCGATCAGTTCCACAACGCAATCTACTTCAGGGTCGGCGACAATGTCTCTCCAGTCAACGGTCTGGCGAATATTTTTATCAATCAGACGAGAATGCTTGAGGTTGCGGCTGCCGACCCACTTCACGCGGACCTTGGCTCCCACGCGCGACTCAACGTCACGCTGATGCTCTTTCAATAAATGCAGCGTTCCCGAACCCACCACACCAAACCCCACCATCGCAATCGTTACTTGGCTTTTCATTTTTACTTCACCGGCTCTTTGGCGGCTTTGGGTTCGTGAATGGTCACCCCGGAAACTTTTTGGAATTTTTTAAGGCGAAGCAACATGTCATAAAACCGGCTGTCACGCGTCACCAAGGAAATTCGCACGAATCCTTCTCCCGCTTCTCCAAATCCCACTCCCGGAGACAACGCGACGCCCGTTTCTCTCGCCAAGGATTCACAGAATTTTAGGGACCCCATTTCTTTATGGGAATCGGGAAGCCCGGCCCAAATATACATGGTCGCCTTGGGCATTTTCACTTTCCATCCCAGGCTGCGCAGCCCCTCCGCTAAATAATCTCGCCGCCGTTGATAAGTTTCAACCAATTCATTAACGCCCTGGGGCCACATCTCGAGCGCTTTCACGCCGGCGAGTTGAATAAAAGAAGGAGATCCGTAATCGATATAAGATTTAAATTTTTCCAACGGCGCCAGCAATTTTTCTGAGCCACAAGCCCATCCCAAACGCCATCCCGCCATGTTGTACGTCTTCGAAAAAGAATGAAACTCGAGCCCCACCTCACGAGCGCCCGGAATATTAAAAAAACTGATGGGACGATATCCATCAAAACCAAGTTCGGAATAGGCATTATCGAAACACACTAGAATGTCGTATTTTTTCGCGAAAGCAATCACGTCTTTTAAATAGTTATCGTCTTCAATAATGGCGGCCGTTGGATTGTTGGGATAATTTAAGAAAAGAATTTTAGAGCGACGGGCAATGTCTTCGGGAATTTTACCCAGTTCAGGCAGGTAATTATTTTCCTCATTAATGGGAAGAAGATAGGGTTCTCCCCCCGCCAACACCACTCCAAAAAAATGCACGGGGTAACACGGGCTGGGGACCAAGGCCAAATCGCCCGGTTCCAAATAAGCGTTGCATAAATGGGCGATTCCTTCTTTGGAACCAATCAGCGCGCAAATTTCTTTTTCCGGATTCAGTTCAACGTCGAACCGTTTTTTCATCCAATCAGCGACCGCTTTTCGAAATTTTGGAATTCCCTTGGCTTGAGGATAACGGTGGGAACGCGGGTGTTCTCTTATGGTTTCGATTAATCTTTCCACAATAGGTTCAAACGTGGGCAAATCGGGATTTCCCATGGAAAGGTCTATCACATCCAGATTATTTTTCGCCGCTTCAAGCGTTAACGCTTTGATACGTGAAAATATATAAGGAGGAAGGTTTTGTAATCGTTTGGCCGGCTGCAGCATAGAGGCAGGATTCTATGAGACTTTGAGATAAAGCGGAAGGAGAACGGACCGTTCCGTTCTCCTTCGCTCTTTTACAAGGAAAGCGGAAAAGCTGAGGCTTTGACTAATTTCTTCAATGCCAAGCTGGGCTTAAATGAAATCTTCCGACCCACTGGAATCTGGATGGTTTCACCCGTCTTGGGATTACGGCCCGGCCGTGCTTTACGAGACTTCACCTTGAATGTTCCAAGGCCTGACAACGAAATCTTCCCGC
>CAZJOE010000446.1:0-2013 GCA_964547555.1 uncultured Elusimicrobia bacterium
TAGGTGCCATTTTCAACTTTTTCATGATCTACCCGGTCAACTTTAACGTAGGCTGGATTGCTTCTTCCGGACACCTCATTTCAAGCCTTTGCCTGCTCTTTATTGCTTATGCTCTGACCACCAGCCAGATGTACCACTTTTCAGAAATGATCCGAAAAAGCATCGCTTTCCTCACCATGACCTTTATTTTGATTACAGTTTTCGGGGGAACCCATTTGCTTTCTCAAAAGCTGCTGGTCCCTTATATGCCAAGGAGCGACTTTTTCGGAGTCGCGATATCTTCCATCATCATGGCGCTCTTGTTCCATCCCCTGAGATACCGTGTCCAAAACTTGGTGGACCAAGTCTTTTTCACCAAGCGATACGACCAAATGCAACGCTTAAGAGGCCTCTCGCGAAGAGTTCTGTCCTCAGCCGATCGCGACGAATTAATGAATATTCTCTTCACCAGTCTCAAAGACATTGGGTTTTCATCTGTTTCACTCCTGCTTAAAGACCCGCAAAAACCAATTTTCCATATCAAGAAAGGGATGGGGCTTCATCCGAGCGCGGAAGGGTTCTTCCTTAAATCGGATTCCCTTTTGATCCAATATTTACGGGAAGAAAAATCAGAACTGATTCGCGACGAAGTGACCCGCCGCATTCTGGCGGACTGGGAACGGCAAACTTTAAGCGATGAAATGGGTGTGCTTCAATCAGAAATCGCCTTTCCGCTATTCTCAAGCCGGCGCCGGGCGCTCTTCGGCGTTATCACGCTGGGAAATTCCGAGCTCGGCTACTCTTCTTATAAAGGAAGAAATATTTTCTGGCTCAAATCTTTGATCGACAATGCCGGAATCATGTTGGACAACTTCTATCACCAAGAATTCGCCAGCGCGCTGGTCCCTTACGTCGGCCGGTCCTGGGCCGATGAAATGCGGCGCAACAAAGAAGGGTTCCGGGAACGCTTGGCCGGACACCGGACCTGGGTCTCGATCATCATGGTCGACATCCGCCACTTCACCACCATGTCCGCCAAAATGGATCCTCAAGATGTCGTGAACTTGCTCAAAGATTTTCGCTCCCGGATCGCGCCCATCGTTTACCGTCATCAAGGAACCATCGACAAATTTATCGGAGACGCCGTGATGATTGTTTTTGGACTCCCCATCTTGCCCCACTTGGCCACTCCCGATAAAAACGCCGTCGCCTGCGCGCTCGACATCGCGCATGAGATGGAAGATTTAAATAACAAAAGATTGCAGGCCGGGAAAAAAGAAAAGATCGCGATCGGCATGGGCGTGTCATCGGGAGAAGTGATTGCCGGCAATGTGGACTCAGGCGACCGCGTCGAATACACCGTCATCGGCGACGCCGCCAATATGGTGGCGCGCTTGGAAGATTTGGCGGGGGACAATCAAATTTTACTCAGCCCGGGAACTTATGCGCGCGCCAAAGATTATATGCAAGTCCGCGCGTGGCCGCCGAGGTCCATCACGGGCTTTGATGAACCCATTACCGTCTATGAATTAGAAAAAATGGCCGACCAAAAATCGAAAGAAAATTCCGCCGCTTCCGCCTCCGCTCCCGTCAACCGCCTCGCCGCCAATCAGTAAATTGACAACTATCGTTCCGATTTTGTTACAATCCCCGTCGCAGCAATTTTCTTTGGAAGAATTTATTAGAAGATTAGCTTGTGGAGCCGTGGCCTCACCCAGTGCCAACAGAAATAGTCGAAACTATAAAAAGAACATTAATTATCTTCGTTAAGTCGCCCATCCCGGGAGACGTTAAAACCCGTCTTATTCCTTACCTCAGTGGAGACGAAGCCGCCGACCTTTATAAATGTTTCGTCTCTGACACCCTCAAAACAATTTCGGAAGTCGATTCCAATTTAAAAACCCAAGTCGCTTACCAACCCCACTCCAAAGCTGCCGATTTATCCTGGCTCGGCATGAAAAAACCTCCGGAAATTTTTATACAAGAAGGCCGCAGCCTTGGAGAAAGACTCGTTTATGCTTTCGGACAAGCCTT
>CAZJOE010000447.1:0-2006 GCA_964547555.1 uncultured Elusimicrobia bacterium
AAGCGCCTGGGCCGGGAATGAAATCATAATTCCGATCGGCAAGACCGTAATGAAGATGCTCCTTATTATTTCAGTATAGACGGTGACGGGAAAACGGCCGAGTGTCATGACGTCCCGATACACCCAGATCGCGCTTTCAAACTCCTGCGTCCGCACGGAGAGCGCGCCAATGATCACGTGAAGGCTATAGGAGATAAAAACCGCATTGGCCAGAAGCAGCAAATAGATAAGGATTTGCGGCGCACCAACCGGCGTGGACAGCTTGGTGAAGGTCCAGATGGTGACACCGCCAATGGGAATCAACGTGAGTAGATCCAACAGGTCAACACCCATACTGCTGATGCGGAAAAGAACGTGAGCCGGCTGGGTGAGGATTTTATCGAAGTCCCCCTCTTCGATGAGCGTCTTCACGCTATAGAGTCCGCGGAAAAGGAACTGCGCACCGATGTCGACGATGTTGAACGTCATGAAAAAAAGGACAACGGCGGGCATGTCGTATCCTTTTAAGGTTGGGAGATGCTTGAAAATGGCCATGAGGTAGGCGAGGAAAAACCCAAACCGAAGCATCTTCCCAATGAGGTACCCCGTCGACGCCAATGAGGTCGACATTTGGGTTTTGAAGCTGTTGGTGGCGAGGATCCACCAAAGGTTTAAATGTTTTTTCATTGAGCCCAGTTCCTCCCCAAGTCGTACATTGGGGAGGCTAGGAGGGGTATAAATGGGATTTTCCATTTAGTGCCGTGAACCTCCGACTTGACCTGTTCAAAGCATTCATAGGAAAGCCAATTAATACCCCTCCTAGCCTCCCCACTGAAAGACGTGGGGAGGAACGTGAAATCATCGTCCTTCCGCAGCATATTTTCTAAGCCCCTTCTTCCAAAAAAATGTCGTCACTACTCCGAGAATTAAAATCCAAATTAATTGCATTCCTAGCGAGTGCATAATCTCCGCATGGCTGAGTCGCCCCAAATAAATTGAAACCGGAGAGAAGATGAGATAAGGGAACGGAAGATAGTGGAGAAACTTCTGCACGGCCACAGGAAGCAAATCAATTGGAAAGTAAGCCCCTGCACAGAATTCCAGAATGATTTCGAAACAAAAGCGCGGACCCCATGACTGGGCCGTCCAAAAACCTATGACGCCCAACATATAGCTCATCTGGAAATAAATAATCATCCCCCCAAGGACGCTTGGAATGAAATACAACCAGGTTTGAGCTGATGGCGGCAAAAGAAACGGCGCGCTTACTAACAATGAAAAAATGGTGACTTCAAGAATCGCGGCAGCGAGATTGAGGCTTTTACTGGCGGCGTCTTGGACCGCCCAATACCACAGATGGGAAATGGGCCTGAGCAAAATATCCGAGATCATTCCCTTGGCAATTTCCATCGGAATCCGGTCGGTGATGCACGCCAGCACCCACGCGCGAAGGAGCGTCATGACTAGTACATAAGTCAGCAATTGCTCACGCGAATATCCCAGAAGTCCTTGTCCTTGAGATAGAAGCGCCGACCACAAGAAATAAACCGAAATTAAGATGCTAAGGCTGCGCGTTCGCTCAAAAAAGAAATCACTGCGAACTTCCAGCTGCTTCTGCCAGGAAAGGCCGTAGAGGGTTAAATACTTATTCAACTTTACCCCCCACAAAAATTTTTCTAATCACATCCTCAAGCGGCATTTCCTCCACCGACAGATCCACCACCGGCAATTCTTTGAGGATCGCGCCTACACTGGCGGAGACCGTTTCTCGAGGGACTTCCCACTCCACGTGAGTATCTCGAAATTCTTTCAGGTCGCCAAACTTCGCCAAGGTTGCTTCTGGGACAGTTTGTTTAAGCTCCGCCCGCACTTGCTTGGAAGGAGCGAACTTGTTCACGAGATTGACCAAATCTCCGTCAAAGAGAAGCAGTCCGTCGTGAATAACGATGACGCGGCGGCATAAGGTTTCGATGTCCTCCATGTTGTGGCTGGTTAAAAGAACCGTGGTTTTCCTTTGTTGATTGATG
>CAZJOE010000448.1:0-2006 GCA_964547555.1 uncultured Elusimicrobia bacterium
AATTGGGTGTATTGCGATCCGAAGTCGAGGATAACGATCATTGTTTTGTTATTTTCCCATTCCTATTTTCTGAGCTTTCTGAAAAAGTTTTCCTTCATGCTTAATTTCCGGGGCAATCACGATTTCGGTGAGCTGCATGTTCCGGATGTTGGCGGCGCCGAGGTTTCCCATGCAGGTGCGAAGCGCGCCGACCAAGTTTTGGGTTCCATCATCAAGACGGGCGGGACCGAAAAGAATTTCTTCGAGTGATCCGGTTGTTCCCACTCGAACGCGCGTTCCCCGCGGTAAATTGTGATGCGGCGTCGCCATTCCCCAATGGAATCCGCGGCCGGGGGCTTCTTTGGCCCTGGCGAAGGCTGAACCGACCATCACGGCGTCCGATCCGCTGGCGAAAGCTTTGCAAATATCGCCGCCGGTGGTCATTCCGCCGTCTGTAATAATAGGAATGTACTGGCCGCTTTGTTTAAAGTGGAAGTCGCGGGCCGCGGCGCAGTCCACGGTGGCGGTCACTTGAGGAACTCCGATTCCAAGAACGCCGCGCGAGGTGCAAGCGGCGCCGGGTCCGACGCCGACCAAGATAGCGGCGGTACCGGTGTTCATGAGTTCAAGGCAAGCATCGTAATGGACGGTGTTTCCGAGAATCACGGGAATTTTCATGATTTTTTTGCAGAAGTTATTGAGATCAACGGTCTTGTACTGAGAAGCATGATGTTGAACCGTGATCACAGTGGCTTGAATAAAGAAGAAGGAAGCGCCGGCTTCTTGAGCAATCGGACCAAATTTCTCGGCGTTTTGAGGAATACAAGAAACGGCGGGACGAATACCGGCTTTCTTCATTTGCTCAATGCGCTTTCCGATGAGATGTTCTTTGATCGGTTCTTTGTACATTTCCTGAACCAATTCGGTGGCTTTTTCAGGAGAGGCTTTTTCGATTTCTTCGAAGATTCCGGACGGATCTTCATAGCGGGATTGAACGCCGTCCAAATTAAGAACAGCCAAGGCGCCTGACTTTCCCATTTTGATCGCGAATTCCACGTCCACCACGCCGTCCATGGCGCTGGCGATGAAAGGAATGTCCAACTTCTCTT
Source organism: uncultured Elusimicrobia bacterium (assembly GCA_964547555.1). Taxonomy (GTDB): domain Bacteria; phylum Elusimicrobiota; class Elusimicrobia; order F11; family F11; genus CAZJOE01. Next base: position 1,089 of record CAZJOE010000448.1, read on the forward strand.
TCCCGATGTGCATGGAGATATCAACTTCCGCAGGATTCATGGTGACCGCTCCGGGGACCAGCGCTATTTCATCAAACCCATAAGCTCGCCGGGCTTCGCGTTCACGTCCAATAAAAAATGCCATTTGATTCCTCCAAAAGTTATTTAAAAAATTTTGTGTTTTTAGACTTTTGCTGTGGTGATGCTTTGTTGGGCTTGATACTTGCCTTTGCGGTCCGCGTAGGACACGGCGCAAATTTCTGCTGCTTCAAGAAATATTAATTGTCCGATGCCTTCTCCGGCGTAAATCCGGACGGGCGCGTTCGAGGTGTTGCTGATGGCCAAGGTCGCAAATCCCTCCCACTCCGGTTCAAACGGCGTGATATTGATCAAGACTCCGACGCGGGCGTAAGTGGATTTGCCGTAAGCAATAGTAAGGATGTCCCGCGGGATTTTGAAATATTCGATGGTTTGTCCCAGCGCCAAGGTGTGGGGCGGCAGCAAGAGAAAATCTTCAACGCGGACAGTTTCGTAAAGTTTCGGATCGATGTTTTTGGGGTCGACGACGGCGGAAGAATCATTTTTGAGAATCTGGAACGTGTGGCCGATGCGCATGTCGTAGCCATAGCTGGAAGTTCCATACGAGATCACGCCTTTTTCAAGGCCGTTGGGGAGAGTGATTTTTTTGACCTGGGACGGCTCAAACGGTTTAATGATCTCTGCCGTTTCACTTTGTTCGATAATCCACTTATCTGATTTGACCGACATTAGCTGCACTCCGAGTAACCGCAATCTTGGCACAACGGCCCGCTGCATCCTGAATTCACGCTGACGTTTTTGCTGAAACATCGCGGGCATTGCTCGCTTGAGTGGGCGAGGTTCCACAATTCGAGGTTCACGCCATCATCCGTTTCTTTGTCTTCCGAGGAGGTTTCAAGC
>CAZJOE010000449.1:0-2001 GCA_964547555.1 uncultured Elusimicrobia bacterium
CGGGGCTCGTGAATTGGTCGTTCCGGCAATGTGGAATCGCCGTGCCCCGGGACGCGCACGAGCAGTCCCTGCGGGCGCGGCCGGTGGATCCCCGGCACATGAAACCCGCCGATTTAATTTTTCTCGCGAAAACGGACAACCCTAAAAAAATTGTTCACGTCGCTTTTTTTGTTCAGGGTGACGAACTTTTAGAAGCGCCTCAAACCGGCGAGAAAGTGCGAAGGATTTCTTTTAAGGACAGATTTGGAAAAACAAAAAATGAAATAAAAGGCGGTGACACGGTGGGAGACCGAGTTGTTTATTTCGGCACGCTTTTCGGGGTGGGGTTATGACGCAGCTTAAACGGGAACTGGGACTTTTTTCATGTGTGATGTTGGTGATCGGAAATATCATCGGTGTCGGTATTTTTACCACGCCGGGTGAGATTGCGAGCGGCCTTCCCACCGCGGGTTGGGTTTTGATTGCGTGGTTTATTGGCGGCCTCATGACGATGGCGGGCGCGCTTACCTATGCCGAGTTGGGGGCGATGTATCCGAAAGCGGGGGGGAATTACGTTTTTCTTAAAGAAGCGTATGGAGATCTTTGGGCGTTTCTTTATGGTTGGGCGTATTCGCTGGTCACGACCGCGGGCACAATTGCTTTGCTCGCTTTGGGTTTTGCCGAATATCTCGGCATCGCCGGAGGAAGTTGGAATGCGAAACTTTTCTCGATCGCGGTTATTTTAATTTTGACGTTTCTTAACGCGCGCGATGTGAAGCTCGGCGCCGGTGTGATGAGCGCGGTGACGTCTTTAAAAATTGTGGCCATGTTATTTTTGGTGGTCCTCGGTTTTTCCGTCGGAACCGGACATGTTGAACACTTCCAACCCTTTATCGCGGGAAATCCAGCCAGTGCCGGGATGGCCATTCTTGCCGCTCTTGTTCCCATGGCTTTCACCTACTCCGGATGGAATTCAACGGTGATTGTCGCCGAGGAAGTAAAAAATCCCGGCAAATTGATCCCTCTCTCCATGATCTTGGGGACGTTGGCCACCACTGCGATTTACATGCTGATGAACGCTGTTTACCTCTATGCTGTTCCTTTGTCGGAACTGGTCGGCCTTGATACGGTGGCGCAAATGACGGCCACGAATTTATTTGGATTGGGCGCGGGTCGATTCATTCAAGTGTTGGTGGCCACTTCCGTTTTGGGATGTTTGAGCGCGACGCTTCTTACCAATCCGCGCACTTCCTTTGCGATGGGAAGAGACGGTCTGTTTTTTAAATTTGCCGGCGTCGTCCATCCCGTTCATCAAACACCCAGCGGCGCGATTTGGTTTGAAGGTTTGTGGGCCAGCTTTTTAATTCTTGTGATCGGAGATTTCGACAAGATGCTGAGTTTTGTGTCGGTTCCTTTGGTCATTATCGGAACGATGACGGTTATTTCCGTTTTTGTCTTCCGGGTCAAGAAACCGGATCTTCCGCGCCCTTATAAATGTTGGGGGTATCCTGTTGTCCCGGCCCTTTATGTGGTGATTTCTTTCTGCATGCTGTACGCCAAAATTCTTCAACGAGGAATATACGGCCCCATTGGTATTGGAATTTTTATTTTGGGGATTCCCGTCTATTATTTGTGGAAGAAGTATTACACCGCTCGTTAAGAGAAACCATTGATCACGTTCATAAAAATCCTCGTTCTCGTAATTCTCATACAGAGGTTTTTTAAAACACCGCTGGGAATTAAAATCGGTAATTTTCTCCCCACCCCTTTTTGGATTTATTTTTTCCCCATTCTTTTAAGCACGCTTGGATTCCTTCCCCATGAATCGTCTACTTATGAATTAGTTTCTCAACATGTGTTGCCCGCGGCTCTCATCCTCATGTTAATTGGAACGCCTATCTATGCGCTGATCAAACTTGGCCCCAAAGCGAGCGCGGCAATGGCCCTGGGTTCCGGGAGCATGGTGGCGGCAACAATCATTGGCTTTATCGCGCTGGTTCGGTGGCTTCCACCAGAAAGTTT
>CAZJOE010000450.1:0-1995 GCA_964547555.1 uncultured Elusimicrobia bacterium
TTGGCTTGGCTCTCAGGGACAACCTTCACTTTTCCCCCAACCGACTGGATGAACACCAAAGCGCCCGGCTTTATGTTGGTGAGCCCAGTCTGGTTCGCATCAACTCCTCTTTGAATGACGTTGGCCCGTAAACCCGTTCTGGTACCGCCCAAAACATAGAGATCAAATGTGTCCTTACTTTTTCTGGCAAAAGCTCCCAAAACACCGGATCCCAGAATGGCGAAAATAATTTCTGTCTTAACGTTTGGTGAAATTTTAAACAGCTCTCGCTTTTGTTTGTCGGACAAATTTTGATACCGGTCTTGCAAAGTCTTCAACGCTTCCGAATCAACTTTCTTGGTCGAGGTCACGAAGCGGCTTTGCGCTTCCGTTCGCTTGATCGAACGATCGCTTCTTCCACCTTCACTGACACGCCGATCGGACATCCCGGCAGCGCGTTGATGTTGACTGGAGCTTCCTCCGCGGCGTTCATTGCTAACAGTGGCCGCCGCTTCGCGGCCGGCCAACCCATTGTCCACAACTCGGCTGCCGGGCCCCGTTAATTGAGGTTTCCGTCCGGATTGTTTGGTCTCTTTTGGTTCTTCCTGCGCGTCGGCGTTGTAAGGATTGTAAGCCACCGGATCGTAATCTCCGGAGAGTTCGGTCCCTCTTCCCACGGGTTCGAAAATGACTCTATCTCTGTAAACGATACTGTTGTCCGCCAGCTGCCCTCCCAGTTGGTCCCACGGACGCAACCACCACGGTTTCCACGGAGCATCCGCGCCGCCCGGTCTCCATCCATAGCCTTCGATGGGACCGTCTTCATTGGTGGCATAACCCGTGCGAGAGAAACCAAGACCATTTAGCCGTCCCCAGTAATATAAAAATCCAGGTTGACCTAAATTAAGCTCTCCTTGAGTCGAAGCGGTGCTCCGGTTTTCCCCTTGAGCATAAACGAGCCCATCCGCCGGCGTCCAAACTCCTTCCCAGTTGATAACGAATTCATCTCCCCGGTCTCCTTGCACATGATGGACATGAAGGACTTCTTCATTAAGTTCTTCAAGAACCGTGTCGAGAGCAAATCCTTGCTCGATGCTGTTGACCAAAATGTATCCGCCTTCTTGATAAAGGGAATAAACGTACCAATCTCCCTTGGCAACGAATTCATTCGCGTTGGATCCATCTCGGCGCGGGGCCCCATCGAAACTTTTTTGATAAGTGGCAAAGTGAGTCATTTGTTGAGTGCCTTCCTGGTGATAAACGGCCAAAGCGCCGACGCTGTTGTAATAAAATTTCTCAACTTCGATCGAAATATAATCGGCCCACATTTCATTTCCATCAATTTCAGAACCAATGTAGCCAAACGACGCGTAGTCTCTCACTTTCAACGGTTCGTTCGTGAATACCGCGTATTCCTCTTCATAAATAACTTTAAAATTGCCGATATCGAAAGTTCCGTAATACACCGAGTCGCCATATTCCCGTCCCAAGGAACCCGCGATATCTTCAACGAGCGCGGCGGTCGTTTCATAACTACCGGCCCCATAGGTGACGAAGGCATGATGGGTAATTGATTTGCCTTCTCTTTCTCGATTCACAATCATCTGAAGGCCCGCATAATCATAAGTCCGAGTTAAAGACACATCCAAGGCAATCGGCCTGTTCATGCCGCTGATAATAAGTGGAATAACTCCCCAAGTATTCGTTAGGACGGGATCATAATGGTCCATGTATTGCCGAATGCTGCGAGTAAAAGTGTTCGTGAAAAACACGGTGCCTTTACTGCTGCCATAATGGGAACTCTCCGATGTGGTCCCTCGCCCCGTTCCACCCTGACGGAAATAAGTGGTATCCGTAAACGAGCCATCCCACTCAACGGCGTGCTTAAAAATGATTTGTTCCCCGCGATGTCCATTCATTCCAAAAATCCCATAGGTATCGAAACCGGAACTGGCTGTTCCAACGCCCCAATGTACTTGCGCGCTCCCTGCAGTTCCGTTGGCATTGTCGAATACT
>CAZJOE010000451.1:0-1993 GCA_964547555.1 uncultured Elusimicrobia bacterium
TTGGGGAATATCTCTTTCTAAGAAAGATTGAATGAAATTCAATCTCCATTCATGTCGTTTGTAGTCAGATCGCGCCAGAACGGAGCCTGGGAAGCTTCCTCGAACCCATAATTTTTTTAAATTTTCGCCTCCCAACTCTCCTATTGAAAAGCCCTCCATGTAAATGTGTCCGATCCTTCCAGCCAACGATTCAGAGGCTCCTTTTACAAGATCTAAAGAAGCGCTCCCCAGCAATAAAAAAGTGGCCGGCAAAGGACGGCGATCCGCCAAAACACGAAGGATTGGAAAAATAGCGGGCTGCTTCTGGCATTCGTCAATAACGATGAGTCCCTTGAGATCTTGAAGCCGCGTGAGAAGTTGCTGAGAAGGAATAAAGTCCGCGGGGTTTTCAAAATCAAAATAAGTGGCCCGCTTTGAAGAAGAAACTTTTTTCGCGACCGTTGTTTTTCCACACTGGCGAGGCCCCAAAAGAAGCGTGACAGGATATTCCTTTAAAGAATCTGCTATCTTCTTTTCAAGCCGTTTTCGAGAGACTAATTTCATCCTTGAAAATTACCATATAGACTGGTTATTTTCAATGTTATTAAAAGGCCAAAAATATGAAGAGATTGCTCAAATTAATTCTTATTTTTTTAGCGGTAATTGCTTTCTGTCTGATTGTGGCGGTTATTGCGATCAAGCTATTTCTTACCCCAGAAAAAATCAAAGCCGCGATTGAAAAGCAGGCCTCCACCCGCCTTCACCGGCAAGTCCAATTGGGGGCCATTTCGGTTGGAATTGTTAAAGGACTAGAGATCTCCAACTTTGAGCTTTCCGAATCGCCGGATTTTTCAAACGGCACATTCATTTCCAGTGAAAAATTTATTTTGCACCTTCGACTGGTCCCGCTTTTATTTAAACAAGTCCTGATCAAAGAAATTAAATTTGTAAATCCGAAAGTCCAAATCATTCGTTACGCCGACGGCCAGACATACAATTTCTCCAATTTAACCTCTTCCTCAACCAAAGCAACGGCGGGTGATGGTCCTTCCGAATTAAATCTCCTCGTCTCCAAGGCCTCTCTTTCCAATGGGTTTCTCACTTTCCTAGACGAATCTCCTTCCCAACAATCTCTCTCAGTGGAAGCGATGGATTTAGAAATAAAAAATTTCAGCCTTACCTCGCCGATGGCGCTTCAAACGGCCTTTGTTCTAAAAGCCAAAAACACAGCGTCAAAAATTCGCTTTTCGGGCGACGTTGATTTAAATGGAAATTTAAAAATAACGAATTGCGAACTGATCAGTGAACCGTCGAAATTGACCATCACGGGAGAAGCCAAAGCGCTTCTATCTGAACATCCCACCTTCGACTTAACCGTTGGCCTTTATAGTTTCAACCTCGAATCGCTTGCCGGCTTCGCGGCGATGCCTCCCTCCCTTAAGTTAATTGACCCGATCGACGGAACGGCGACAATAACTGGAATAAAAGACGCTCCCTCAATAAATCTGGACATTAAAAGTTTCGACTTAAAATTGGGAGCGATTGGTTTAAAAGGAGATGGGACCGTCGTCCAAAAGGCAGGCCTTCCCACGGCATTCAAACTTCGAATCCAATCCAATGAATTCCCCCTTCACGACTTGCTGCGCCAAATCCCCGCGGCAAAACTTCCTCCTGAAATCAAATTGGCGGGGTCTATTCAAATCAACGCAGAGATCAACGGCACGGCTGACAACGGACAAATCGCCCTGAAAACGGATGGAAAATCGCTGGAGATGGCTTATAGAGATTCCTTTAAGAAACCGGCGGGAACACCTTTTACAATTGAAGGGAAAGGAAAATACGCGGGAACGTCGATTCAACTTTCAGCCCTCACCCTAACGCTGGCGCGAGTGGTGTTGAGCGGACCCGGATCTTACACGTCAGGTGAAAAATCGAATCAGTATTCTTTTAATCTTAAGAGCAACAATTTCCCTCTCGAAGATCTGGCCGCGATGCTCCCCTCCGTTAAAGATTA
>CAZJOE010000452.1:0-1992 GCA_964547555.1 uncultured Elusimicrobia bacterium
ATCCATCGTCCACGACTCGATCGGCCAACTCCTAAAAGAATTGCGCCAAGGTCAACCCATTCCCGCCGCTGACGTTTTCATTCAATCGGCCCGAGAACGGATGCGCAGCGAATTTAAATCTTCCCTTAAATCTTCCGAAAGTGGACCTCGCCTTTTCGAACACGAATACCATCAATCGTTGTCCTCTGAAGTTTGGCAGTCCCAATGGAACGGGGTGGAGCGGTCGCTGCGCCGATTCCTTGATTCCGCTTGGTTGGACCGTCTTTCGAAAATTGGACCCGAATGCTGGAAAGCCGTGGATGAAGTGGTGAGCTTTGATGTGGACGGCATAAAAGCCTACGTTAAAATTGATTGCGGAATTGAAGTGAAGGGCGAGTTCTTTATTATGGATTGGAAAGGTTCGGCCCTTCGCCCAACCGATGAAGCGGGTTTGTTGGTGGCGGCCCTCTATGCTCATGAAGTTTGGGGCGCCGATCCCGGCGCCCTCACCGCAGTGGCGGTTTCTCTGGCGGATGGAAAGACGTTAAAAGCAGAGATCAATGAAGAAAGCCTCATGGAAACTTTTCTTAAAATCCAAGAAGAAGCTTCACTTCTTGAATCTGAAACATTAAAAGAAGACTCCGATCCTTTTTCCGTACCCGCCGCCTCTTTAAACACCTGCGAGCGATGCAACTTTCAGCGTGTGTGCCATCCCGCCGGTTTGGGCCATTGACCACTTACGCTGAATTTAAAGCCCAACTGATCGCCTCCCATTGTCCCAAGTGTCCCGAGCTGTGCCGGACACGGACCCAAATTGTCGTTGACCGCGGAAATCCTGAAGCAAAACTGGTTCTCATTGGCGAAGCCCCCGGGAAAAAAGAAGATCTTTCGGGGAAATCCTTTGTGGGAAGATCCGGTCAATTGCTGGACAAAATTATGGCGGGTATTGGAATTAACACCAATGAAGATGCCCTCATTTTAAACGTCGTCAAATGCCGTCCTCCAAAAAATAGACCGCCTGAAAAGAGCGAAGCCGACAATTGTTCCCCCTATTTGAAGTGGCAGTTGGATTACGTGAAACCTAAGGTTATTGTTCTTTTAGGGGCAACAGCCGCTAAGTATTTTCTAGCCAAGCCCTCCAAAGGCCTCAAAAGTATTGTAGGTCAGTTCTTTGATCTTCCATCTTACCCAGACGCCAAGTTCATGCAGCTTTTCCATCCTGCCTATCTCTTAAGAGACCCGCGAAAAATTCAGGACATGGAACAGCATGTGCAAGCATTAAAAAGATACCTCGATTCGATTACCTTGAGTAAAATGCGGACATGAGACTCAAACCGCTTAAAGCTCTAACCGTTAGTTTCGAACCCATTCAACAATCCATGAGAGATTTATGCAGAGACGTGAACGATTATTATTTCCACAAGACCACAGGCAAAGTGGTGGTCCTCTCCAAAGGCGTCATCCGATTTTTAACTCAAGAATCTCCCGATGAGCGGCAAGAAAATTTACCGGAATGGGAAGCCAAAATGATTCCCGTGGCCCGTCAGATTATTTTAGAAGGGGCCGCTGATTATACCCGCATTCCGGAGGCCTTCGGCCAGCTCGAACATGTGTGGATGAAAGATTTCTCCGTCACCATCCGTTCCGCCAAGCTCCGTCAAAAAATTCTTCAAACCCTGCGCGGACGGGGCGCCTGCCGGCGGTTCCGGGAAATTTTAAAGGAGTTCCCGGAAGAATCCCGTCAATGGGCTGTTTTTAGATCCAGAAATTGGGCGGACAAAATTAAGTCTTGGCTCGAAGGTGTCGGGATCCTGGCCGTGGAACATACCCCTAAAAAAATTCGTCCCGCCACCCGTTAAGGATTCCGCTCCCCTCATGATTCTTATTAGCCCCACCGCATTTAAAGGCACATTGTCTCCTTGGACCGCCGCCCGCTTGATGAAAAAATCCCTTCTTAAAATATTTCCCGGCTTAAAAACAAAACTGCTTCCTTTGGCCGATGGAGGAGATGGA
>CAZJOE010000453.1:0-1991 GCA_964547555.1 uncultured Elusimicrobia bacterium
ATAAAATTCGGCTGTGACGTGATGGCCCAGATACCGGAAAATTCGGACCAAGGAATCACCGAGAGCCGCGCCCCGCCCGTGACCGACATGCAAAGGCCCCGTGGGGTTGGCCGAAACAAACTCTAATAAAACTTTTTCGGACTTCTGTTTCTTATCGAGATCTTTCTCCCCCGCTAAGAGACCGGTCAATTCATTGCGGAGCGCCACATCTGTGAGCCAGAAATTTAAAAATCCAGGACCGGCAATTTCGGTTTTGGCGATGAGCGGATGGGAAGGAAAACCTTTGAGGATTTCTTCGGCCAATTGACGCGGCGGTTGACCCACTTGCTTGGCCAGCATCAACACCACATTGGCGGCGAGATCACCAGGAATCTTGGAGGGAGGAACCGCCAAATCAAATTGGGGGACAGGGTTGTCTTTATTTTTTGATTTCAACACTTCGGCAGTCCGTTCCCGGACCAGTTCTCGCAACTCGGATAAGATCATAAAAGGTCGGACGTTCTTATTTGGACTTGGTCTTTTTCTTTGCTTTTTTTGCGGGCGCTTTAGCGGACTTTTTCTTTGGCGCGGCTTTTTTCTTTTTGTGTTTTTGAGTCTTTTGAACGGAAGCCGTCGGCAAGAACAAAATCTTTTTCGCGCTGTCCCACAGACGCTCAACGGCGTAAAAATCGCGGGTTTTCTGGTCCATGATGTGGATGAGGACGGTTCCGTAATCGAGCACGCGCCAGAGATGGCCGCGCTGTCCGTCGGTTCGAATTAACTGAACGCCTTCTTTCTTTAAGGATTCACGAATCGAATCTTCCAAAGACCGAACGTGCAGATGCGACGTGGCCCCCACAAAAACGAAACAATCGGTTGTTGAAGACTGTCCCCGGACGTCTAAAATGAGAATGTCTTTGCCGAGTTTATCATCGGCCGTCAAAGCGGCGGTGCGCGCTATTTGTAAATATTCCATAGGGCGCATGTTACCATACCTTTAAGGTCGGCCCAGGCTGGTTCCGTCGTAATCCCGGCCGATCACGACCTCAACATCCACCAATGAATTGGGGTTGGGTTCGGAGTGGCAGTTTTCAACGCCCAGGGCATTGGCCACGGTTTGAGCGTTTTTGACGTTGCCCCGGCGGTCGATAACACGAGTGGAAGACTGTTCGGCTGCATAGGTTCCCCAATCCACCACGTCATGCCCACATTTCCGCAAATATTTGGTGATGAGGTAAGCTCCGCCTTTTTTCCCTGAAGCATTCCACACATTCACCGTGATTTGACCTTCCAAGGGCGCCACCGTTTCCACAAAACCCTCTTCTGAAGTATCACCGTAGAACAATCGGCCGATCAATCGGTCCACGGCTTCCCGTTTGATTTGCCAATAAGGGCCCCGTGGTTGTCCCGGAAGAATGTAAAAGCCGATATTCTGAAACCGGAGCCGCCGAACGGCATAAGTCATATAGACCGCGTCCCATAAATTGAGGTTGGTGTGAACGCTCGAATAAAGAGAGCGCACCATCTCCGGGAATTTCAAAACCACCATCGGATTGGCCATGCGCTTGGACATATTCCGCAAAAATTCCTGTTGGCGAAAAATCCGGCCCCGGTCTCCTGTGTGTCCTCGGAACCGCACATAACGAAGCGCATCGTCGCCTTTGAGTAAATACCGTCCTGGTTCAAAATGAATGTGGAGGTTGCCGGCGAAATCGTCGTAGTTCATCGGTTGATCAATGTCCACCCACACGCCGCCCAATAAGTCGACCATTCTTTTAAACCCCGAGTAATCGGCGTTCACAAAGAAGGGAATTTTGACCGGACGGTTCTCTGAGGACAAAACATGCTCGACGCCTTCTTTGACCCGCAACGCGGCATTGTCGTGGTCTTTGGTTTTTCTCATGTGATAGCCGAAAATCTCATTGACACGATTAAACAAGTAGCCAGGAATACGAACGCGGGTGTCGCGCGGAATGGAAATCATGCTGAGCGTATTATGAAGAGGATCGTAA
>CAZJOE010000454.1:0-1987 GCA_964547555.1 uncultured Elusimicrobia bacterium
AAATCCATTGAGTATGCCTTCACATCTCGGCCCCTGACGCTCAACTCCTTCTTGAGTGAAGTTAAGCTCTCCACCCGTCGTCCCGCTAATGCCAAATTAAACCCTGCCTGCCCCAAATGTTTTGCGATGGCTCCGCCGATAACGCCGGAAGCTCCCGTAATCAAAACGTTTTTCGGAGAGGTCATGGCTTTTCTCCGTAAAGGGCCACGAGATTTGATGACCATCCAAACGTCCGGACTTTTTCAATTCGCAAAGATGTGTTTTCTGAAAAACATTTTCGTAAATCTTTTTGACCGATCAAATTCAAACTATCGATCGAGGCAAGTTCCGGAAAACCAAGCCGCTTTAAAAGACTCCAATGAGCTTTCTTGGGAAGCCAATGAAGAAACGGCAAACAGGTATGGTGCTCAACGGGGAAAAAGGGATCGGGCACCGCGATAAGTCCCCGGCGACTGACGCGAACCAATTCTTGGACAAACTCTTTTTGTTTTTGGCGGTTGCCCACATGCTCCAAAGTGGCGTTGGAAAAAGCCAAATCGAACTCTTTATCACGGAATGGCAACGGATGTCCCGGCTTGATACGCACAAAGTTAACCGTGGGAAGCTGAACTTTTAAATTGGAAATATCTTCAACACCCGCCGCCGTGATTTTGTCTTTATACGGGTACAAGCGTTCAAAAAAATTGGACTCAGGCCGGCTCATGTCGCTTGTGGCCCCCACATCCAATACCCGCTCGGTCGAAGAAGGCTTTAAACCTTCCATAAAAAAATCAAACACGCGCGTCCGGGCCCTCAAGGATATTTCTGAAAGCCGGTTTTTAGCTGTGTATCGATAATAAGAAGGTAATTCTTGTTCTGTTTGCATGTTAATTTAGTGACTCAAGTTGACTGACGCCCTCAGTGACGGGAATTAGTTTTAAATTGGGCGAGTTCAATTTTAAAGCCACGACAACTTCATCACTTAAATAGACCCGCTGCCGGAGCTTGGCCATTTCCTGCTTGATGGTGGACGTAAACTTTGCGGAATCCTTCCACTCCAATTCATTCGTTCGCCATTCAATGGGTTTAAACTTGGCGCGGTAATAATACTGAATGGATTGATCCACATATTGATTTTGGTAAGGGCCATAGTAAACCGCCTTTTCCTCTGGAGACAAGGAAAGAAAGATGGTATTGGTCACACGGTAAAAATACTGCTCATTGGGATCGGTCCCCACTCTGGCGCTATGAGTGGAGAAGCCTGAAAATGAAATCATCGTCACAATCAATCCCACCAACAGAATTCGACGAAGCAGCAGATCGGGAAGAGAGATGCGCTCGTGAAAAAGAAGAAAAAATATCAATGCGACATTCGGCACCGCGGCCACCGCGTAATAATGGCTTCCTGATCGCCAAGGAATAAAACAAAGAAAAATAGTCAGGGACGTCAATAATGGAAACAAGATCAGCTGATTGAACCGGAAACTTTTCAAAAACTCTTTCAAAACAGAACCCATCAACGCCACCATCAGAACGATCTTTAAAAAAACCACAACAAGCCACAAACGAGAGAGGCCCGGCTCCCAATAGTTGACAATATTCATCATGCTGGTCACCGCGCTATCGAGGGCCCCTTTAATTATTTTTTGAGGGCTGAGGCTAAATCCTCCGGCATCATGCGTGCTGCCAAGATAATGAAACATGACCGTGGGATTCGAATTTCCAAGCATGCGGTAGGTTAACCAATAAAACAACGCGGCCAAAGCAAAGATAGGTACATGTAAAACGATGAGTTGACGAATCCATTTTTTCTCACCCTGGATGATATCGTAAATCAAAAAACCAATAACGGCAACGTAACCGCTGACGACAAAATACAAAGTGCCGATGTGCCAATAGATGCAAAGTGCCAAAGACAATCCGAGGCCGAATAAAGTCGTCAAACTTCTACGCAAACGCCACAAAACAAATGCCCCACAGGCAAACAATTCACCCGCCAATCCATACC
>CAZJOE010000455.1:0-1987 GCA_964547555.1 uncultured Elusimicrobia bacterium
CATCCACTCGAATGCACTCGCCGGTCACAAAATCTGTTTCACATAAAAACAAAACGGCTTTGGCAATTTCCCTGGGGCCACCCCAACGCGCCAGCGGCGTAACCATTTTTACTTCTTCTATGAGCGCTTTTGAACTCTTTACTGGAGGAAGAATAGGTCCCGGAGCGATGGCGTTAACGAGAACGTGGGGCGCTAACTCCAAGGCTTGCGCCTGAGTGAGCCCCACCACACCCGTTTTGGCCGTATAGTAAGGAACAAAATTCTTATATCGGGGACGACCGCTGACGGAAAGCCAGTCCGCGATATTAATAATTCGGCCTTTGGATTTCTTTAAATGAGGAGCGGCGGACAAAACCGTTAAGTAGGCGCTTTTAAGATTGGCTTCCATCATCGTGTTCCAATTCTTTTCGTTCAATTGATTCCACGGTGTTTCGGAATAAACCGAAGCCATGTTAACCAAAACATCCAAACGACCGAATTCTTTAATCACTGATCCCACGGCGCGCTTAACTTGAGAAGCCCGGCTCATGTCGCCTTTCACCGCCAGCGAGCGACGTCCTTGATGTTCCACCACCTTTCCTGCTTTGATCGCAGACTGCTTGGAGCTGCGGAAAGTAAAACAGACGTCGCACCCCTTTTGGGCCAACAACTCTCCGATATCCGCTCCCATTCGAGCGCCGCCCGTAATCAATGCGACTTTTCCTTTAAGATCCAACGGAGACCCCTTTCGCTTTATTCCTTCTTTGACGCAAAGCCTCGAACAAACAAATCCCTGCGGCCGTGCCTAAGTTCAGTGATTCTACTTTTCCTTTCATGGGAATTTTAATGGTTTCATCAAAGAGGCTAAGCTGTTCTTTGGAAAACCCGGATCCTTCGGCGCCCAACACCAACGCGGTCGGCTCGGTCCAATCGACTTGATCGTAAAATTTTTTCCCTTGTTGCGTGGCGGCTAAGACGCGCACCCCTTTTTCTTTTAACTCTTTTATCCCTGCGCTCAATTCCACGCCGCGCCGAACAGGAACTCGAAAAACGCTTCCCGTTGAACCACGAATCGTTTTAGAGGAAAAAGGATCCGCTGATTCCGGGCCCAGCCAGACTCCACTCACCCCCACAGCTTCGCAAGAACGAATCATGGCGCCCAAGTTCTGGGGCAGTTGGACTTTGGGGAGAACCAAAAATAAATCACCGTTTTCCTGATCTTTATCTTTGCCTCCCTTGTTTCCCTCCGGACGGCGGGCCAAGGCCACCGCCCCGGCGGGGGTGTCCAAATCGGAGAGGGCTTCCATGACGCCCTTATCAACGACCGAAATCGGCACATGCATTTTGCCAGAGGCATCGAGGGACTTGCGAAGGGGACCTTCGAATTTGGCCACGCAGAAAATATTCGTGGTATGAAGTGACGAGAGGAGAAGCTCATCGATCAACTTTATTCCTTCGCAAAAAATAAACCCTTTTTCCTTTCCATCGCGAACGGAGCGCGCCGTCACAATCAACGGGTTCGAGCGAGACTTAATTATTGGATGCGACATAGATCCACCGCCCATTAGAAAGGTCAAACGCGGGCTTAAGCGTGAAAAATTGGACAAATGATCCCACGCTTCCCAGCGGAAGACCAAAGGACATTTCACATGAATTTTGCCAAGGCTCGCTCAACATGTCTTCTCCAAAATAAATCCGATGTTTTTCTCTTTGATTTTCCAACAACCGCGCCTTGAGCGGCTCCATGGAATTTTCTCTAAAGGCCATGAGCCGCCCTTCCACGGTCCCTCCTTTTAAATCAGAGAAAAAATAAGGCCTTAACACTTCCACATTGGGCACGAAGGAATTGGTCGCACAAAGGAATACGTCTCCCGGTTTAATCTGTTCTTTTATTTCTTGAAGAAGCCCAAAACCATGATTGTTCTTTATGTCAGCGGCATAAGAAATGGGTCCTGATATATTGCAAATAAATAAAAACGAGGCGGCCGCCAGGGTGCTCAACGAAAAT
>CAZJOE010000456.1:0-1985 GCA_964547555.1 uncultured Elusimicrobia bacterium
CCAGCTTCGTGTCGTGATCGAGCGCATGGCCGCCGTGGCCGGCCGCCGCGTGGACAATGCTTCTCCATTATGCGATGGAAGGCTTCCTAACGGATGCCGGATCAATATTTGTCTTCCGCCCTTGTCCTTGTCGGGTCCCTTGTTAACGGTGCGGCGGTTTCGCCCCGGATTTAGAAGCATCGCTGATTTGGTTCGAGAAAAAACGTTGACCGCCGCTCAGGCCAGCCTGCTCAAGACTGCGGCGGCAGACCGCAAGAACATCCTGATCGCGGGAAATACCTCTTCCGGGAAAACAACCTTCCTTAATATTTTGTCGGGTTTCATTGGTCCGGAGGAACGAATTGTCAGTTTGGAAGACGCCGCTGAGTTGGACCTTCAAAATCCTCACGTGGTGCGGCTCGAGACGCGGAAGAAAAATATGGAAGGAGTGGGGGAAATCACCATGAGCGACCTGGTGGTGAACGCTCTGCGCATGCGGCCGGACCGCTTGATTGTAGGCGAATGCCGCGGCGTGGAAGCCATTCCGATGCTTCAGGCCATGAACACCGGCCACGACGGTTGCATGACGACGCTTCACGCCAACTCGGCCCAAGATGCTCTCCGCCGCTTGGAATCCATGGTTCTGATCGGCGCGCCCCATTGGCCGGCTTCGATTATTCGCCAGCAGATTGATTCCGCCGTCGATATGGTCGTGTATTTAAAAAGGACCGGGGCCGCCCGCGTGTGTGAAGAAATTTGTGAAGTGGAATACGATGGCCGCGAGATCAAAGCCGTTCCTTTGGCCAAGGGAAAATCATAATGAATCCTTGGCCTGAGTTGCTTTTATTTTTAGCCGGCGCTTTGAAGGCGGGACTAAGTTTGGAAGAAGCGATCCGATTGGCGATGCGAGACGCGCCCGAGGCCATTAAAAAAGAACTTAAGAAACGATCGGGTTCGGATTTTGAATTTATTCCCCTCGATAAAAAAATTGTCCGCTTGTTTTCCGATCCGCAGATGGCCTTGGCGCGGGCGGCCTTGTTGGTGACCTATGAGACGGGCGCGGGTCAAGCCCGTATTTTAGAAACCTGCGCAAAGTTGATAAGAGAACGTTCCGAATTTTTGGAACGGGTGCGGACGATGACGCTCCAAAGCCGCTTTACCGCCTGGGTGGTGGGATTGTCGCCGGTTTTTCTTCTTTTCGCGTTGCAGCTGGTTTCGCCTGATATCGTCGCTCCCTTATTTGAGACCAGAATGGGAATGCGCTTATTGGGAGGTTCCGCCCTTTCGGTGGTGGTGGGTTTGCTTATCGTCCACCGTATGGCCCGGATTGAGCCGTGATAGAACTGTTGGCGGTTTTAATCGGCACGGCTTCTTTCTTAAGCGTTTTTATTTTTTTTGAAAGGGGGGACCGCCGCCATCTGCGGCAATCATTGAAATGGGCGCTCCGGGGAGAGATAAAGGATTCAACCCTGTTTGAAAAAATAAACCGTTGGCTGGGAAAAACCAAACGAACGTGGGCGCTGGAACGATCTCTTCCCGACTTTTTGGATTTGTTGGCGCTGGCGTTGTCGTCGGGGCTCCATCTTCAGAAAGCGTTTGATATCGGTTTTACCTATTTGCCGGAAGGCGTTTTGAAGAAAGAAATAAGCAGGTCCCTGCGGACCATGAAGATGGGCGGATCTTTTGAAACGGTCATGGCCGAACTCTCTTCTCAACTGGCGAGCGACCGGACGGCTGGGTCTTTTTCTTTAATTCTCCAGTCCGCTCGCAGTGGCAATCCTCTTCAAGATGTTTTATTTGACCAAGCAGCCGCTTTGCGGCGCGCCCACATGATGGCGCTGGAAAAGAAAGCTCAAACAGTGGGGCTGCGCCTTCTTTTTCCCGTGGTCATTTTTATTTTCCCAACCGTGTTTGTCCTTTTGTTCGGCGCCCTCTATCTTTCTTTCATTAAAAATGGAAGTTTGTTCTAATGGCGCGGCAAATCCAACAAACTTCCATTTTTAATG
>CAZJOE010000457.1:0-1978 GCA_964547555.1 uncultured Elusimicrobia bacterium
TACTCGCTGGGCATCGCCGATTTTGTGACGAACATTGCCTTGTCTAGACCATTTTCTCTGGCGATGAACAGAAATCGTTCCGGAAAAGGTAATCAAACGTCCTTGGCCCCAGTCGAAAATGCCAAATTATATCTGGAAGAAATAATTACTCGAAGGGAAGAAATCAGAGATCTTATTCTCGCAAGAGATCATTATTCCATTCACTTGTTTAACGGCCCCTTGCCAATATCAAAAGCCTTTTTTGAGGATGTTTTAACAACCAATAGTGATCAAGCAGAAAAATTCCTGACAGCGATAGGGACTGCTTATGGACTCTCCAACACTGAGAGTCCCTTGGCTTCATTTTTACTGAGCAGAGTTGAATCTCATCCAAAACTGGTTAATTTTTCTAAGAACAAAAAACAGGCTGTGGAATCTTTCTTAGATGCTTTTATTTATTGGCGGCTTTTTATCCTTAAAACTCATTTCCGTAAAAAATGGTTAGACGCAAAGGCCAGCCGAGAGCTTAAAAATCTTATTGAGACATACAATCTTAAACCTGCAGGATGGCATTTCACTCAAATCCCCAACAACAGTTTGTGGGATTCCACGTTTGATTCTAATGAGCCGGATCTCCTCAATCGTCAATACGAAAAGGTTAGTCTGGATGAAATTTCAATCCTGTCTGAGCGTCAAGATAGAATTAACCTGGCTATTTCCATGGTTTCTCGAGTCGCTCGACATCTTCGTTCATTGCGATATCGCCATATAAGTGCCTCCGCGAAAGAAATTCATATCGAATACAATGAGCGTTTGACGGAAGCTGTATTCAATGGCGTTGACTATGCCTTGATTCAAGCCTATTTGATTCCTTTGCTTCAAGCATACGAGCAAGTCAAAGGATTGGAAGAATATAAAGATCAAAAAGACCAAATCGTGCAGGCAATTTATGCCGGGTTATCCGCCGATCCGATGATATTCTTGAATGCAGAAAAGTTGGCTGGACTTGCGGAAATATCCCGAAAATCTGACCGCTCTGAAGCAAAGAAGCACGCATTTCCGACCACACGAAAAGATTTGTTCGAAAAATATCAGGATCTCCTCAATAAATCCGCTCCATCTCTTCTTCAAGATATTAAAGTCTGTCCCGCTATTGTTGAAAGTCTCGAACACGGAGGACATTTGGGATCGGATGTCATCAACGGAAATGAAATTGCATTCGCTTCTATTCTTTACGACTTGGAACAATCTGATATAGAGCATGAAAATTGGTTTGAAAAATATCACTCCATTCCACCTGACAAAAATAAAAGGAGATCTTACTGGGAATGGATCAGAGAATTTTCTGAGATTATCGTGGCTCTTGCCGGTGGAACGGCCACATTGACAACACATATCCAACGAGTTAACGCGGCCTATCAAGACACACTAAACAGCCTTGAGCGGCTAAACAGTCAAAACTCTCGGAAAAGAAACACGGGTCAAGTCGCGACAAGTGACCCCTTGAGAACCGGTAACGAGATTCACAAAAAAGACAATCTCGACTTCGGCATCTTCAGTGACTATTTGGGTGTGGTGACCAAGAAAGTGCACGAGCAGCTTCATGATGAAGGGGAATTTAAAACGGTGATTGATCAATTGGGGCAGGACCTGAAGCTCACGAAAGATGCGAATGAGCTTTATAATTTTCGATCGATTTTAAAACCCGGCTGGGCTCCCAAACAAACTCAAGGCGGACAGATTTATCTGACCAGCGATCCTGTTCCTATGCTTGTCATCATCGACAAGCGGTTTAAGAAAGATCACGCGGGGCGCAATCAATTTGCGGTTTATGCAAGCGATTCCAAAAAAGCAAAACATGCAATAGCGGAACTTCAAGCGTGGGCCAAATTTGCTGTTTATACATTAGATATTCTCAAGTGGAGTGATGTGGCGCACGGAAAGTTGGGAAGTCGACTCAAAGATTGGATGAACGGAACTGGAATATTTCTAGCCGATA
>CAZJOE010000458.1:0-1971 GCA_964547555.1 uncultured Elusimicrobia bacterium
CTCGAACGATAGGTCGCCAAACCCGCCGGATTCCAATATATGGAATCGATGTCATCCGCGACAGCGGTGAAAGCCCTCCCCATACCCATGGGACGCGCACCGACACCAATGTTTAAAAATTCCCCGGCAAGACCGGCGTCATTTTTTGCAAATGATAGACCCGCTAAGCTGGAGATGAGAAACGCCGCTATTAGAATTTTTAGCGGTTTCATTTTTTAACTCCAAATTTCTTTTTTGATTTAACGCTTCCGCCGATTTCCAACAGAACGTAATAAGCTCCAGCAGACACATATTTTCCATTATCGTTTTTTCCATGCCACTCAACTTGATTGAGTGTGAAAGGCTGCCCGGTATCGCTTGTTTCCCATACTTGCTGCCCGAATTGATCAATCACTTTTAATTTCACGTCTTTCTGTTCATCAACAACATATTCAAAAGTGGCTGGCCCTTGATGGGGATTAAAAGGACTGGGCCAAACTCCCACTTTATTCGTGGGGGGCCCACCGGCTGTTATCGACAATGTCCCGGCTATAAAGTCAGGAGAACTAATGATGTAATCTTCTGTCACATTGGGAGCGCTAATGGTTACCAAAAAAGTTGCCTGCCCATTAACAAGGTTTTGAGAGGGGGGATTAAAAGTTGAAAAACTTCCGCCAGTGATTGTGACTGTATCCGTTCCCGAAACCCGATTGTATTGATCATCCGTCAAGTAAACCGTAACCGGGAATTCAGACCCAACAGCTTTCTGTGTCGGTGTCCCACTTTTTGCAGAAGTAGCAGGATTTCGCCCTTCCAAGAGAGTTTGCTCTTCAGATAACACAATTAGCTTTGTCGCAGTACCCTCGAGAACGGTAAATGGACTGGAGTCTCCAACAACACCAGCTGAAGTCACTGTTCGTAAAATTAAACTACTACCACCTGCTCTATAAAAATTAATTGCCGGCCTGTAAGCTCCAGAATCGCCAGCATCCGTATCTATCGAAGTCAGACTAAGAGCATTTGGAATGACGACTCCGCCGTCCAATAAACTTATTGTAAGCGTGTCGGCATCAACATTATTCGTCCCATTGAAGGTAACAATAATCGCCGGTGCCGTGGAAGATTGTCCTGCCATCAAACCGCCCGTGGTAACGGTTGATGGGCTGAATAGAACCAAAATGTCATCGATAGGATCAGCGAGAACAATTGAATTGAATGAGAAGAGAAATCCAACCGCAAAAAATGCTTGAAGGATTTTATTTCGCAACGATATCAACATGCTTATATCCGTCTCCTTGGCTGATCGGTAAGCCTTGCGCGGTTACTTTGTCTTCCGGGATATCGAGGGACTTCACTAAAAAGTCGCGAATCATTTTGGCGCGGGACAATCCGAATTTGGCATCGTCGTCATAAGTCACCACTTCGATTTTTTCGCCATAGCGGTTCCTCAAAAAGTCTTTCACCTCAACCATCGTGGTGCGGCCGATGTCGGAAAATCTTAAGGAAGAGCGTTCCGTAAAAATACTGTCGGGATTCAACATGGTGACCATTTTGCCACCTTTTTCAAGGCGGAACGAATTCAACCGAAACGGTTTACCGGCGAAACGTTTTGGATTTCCCGCTTCATCAATGATGGTCATCAAATAGCTGTAATCAAATCCCACATGGAGCGGCTTTCCATTCGAACCGACCCCATCCCAAATAATCTGCTCAGGCAGTTTGCTGTTCTTGTTGATCTCGTAAAAAGGTTTTCCGTGTGAGTCTTTGACAACAAAAACCCATTTGGGTTTGAGGACTTCGGTTTCGCTTTTAAAGCTTAGCGTCAAAACGGGAGCCTCATAAATATCATGCAACCAAGGACTCGCGGCTTTTTGAGTGGTGCTTTTGGAAGGCAGTGTAAGCGGCGGCTGGCTGACAGAAGGAGACTTAAGTTCACCCAACAGAACATAATCCCGCAGAGCTTCCGGCACGTCTTTGTACGCATCCACATTC
>CAZJOE010000459.1:0-1969 GCA_964547555.1 uncultured Elusimicrobia bacterium
CGGATACACGCTTGACCCCAATGATCTTGGAGGGATGGCTCGATCCTATGTAGAAACCCTTCAAAAAAGAGCAACAGAAGTCGGTGCTGAGAAAATTATTATTTTTCAACAATGCGATTTTAGCCGGCTTCGAAAATCTAAAAGGCATATTCCCGAAGTATTCACAGCGGCTCTACAAGCGAAATTTCCAGGAAAAGTTCGAACGGCCTATCACATTACGTTTGACCAAACAGATCGGGAAGACGATGAATCAGATTTGTCTCTCGCCCATCTACTAAAAGAAATGAACATCGGCTCCTTTGGCTTGTGGGGTGATCTTCACCATCGAATTGCTCAGTTACCGGTTCATCGAAGACCATTAGAAACCTATCTTCACGGAGACCACAAGGATTTGTATGTCACCATTCGCAATCGCGGCGATGACGGCCAAGATAAATTAATGACGGATCCAGATCCGCGAGAGAAATTAGATCTTCCACCTCATATACCAACAGAACCTCTTGTTTCCGCCTTGTTATGGGTCAACCGCCTGTTTTTCTCTGAAGGAAAAAAGGCCCTTTCACTTTCCTCCAACCGAACCTACAAAATATATTTCTCAGGTTTGGAATCGGTTATTTTTGGCGGAATCTTGGGGCTGGGAATGACTCTTTTCTCTTATAAATTAGTTTCGTACGTGGATTGGATCGCGCGCAGTTTGTTAAACATGGATTTTCCTCTTTCTCCATTTTCCGATTTCGCTTCTGTTTTTCCCATTTCCTGGGCGCCTTATTTTTATTGGATTGCCTCCGGTTTATTAATTGGCGGTTTTATTTTGTCGTTCTTCGTTTTTATCCCCTTGCACCGTGGACGTGACCCCACGACAATAATAGAAATGGATAGGATTAATAGAGTTTGGCACCATTTTTATTATCCCTTCATCGCGGGATTCGGACTTCTTTCAATTATATTGGGTTGGAGCCCCTGGATTCCCTGGGGTGCCGCGACTTTTGTCCTTGTTATGGTCCACTACACCAACAACTGGATTCACCAATGGAAAGAAGATCATCCTGGTGAAGAGCTCCCTGTTCGTTTGGCCAATATTGAAAAATCTTTCATGGACCTGGGACTAGGTCGGCATTCTTTTTCATTGATGGCTTTAGCCCAAAAAGCAGCCGAAGTGAAAGAAAAACTGGCCGCCACGACCGGAGGAGAATCGCTGATTCAATGGTATGCCGAGACCATGCAGCTTTTCAATGTGAAATCCGACGTGGAAAGAAAGTTTATCTTGGAATGGATAACCAAAAAACTTAAAGAGGCAGCCCAGGCGGGAATCATCCAAAATTCCGATCTGGAGACCTATTTCTTTCCAGCTAGAATCGAATACACCGATATTCTTCTTCCCAAATATCCATCTGTCCTTTCGGGAATTGAGAACAGCCGGATCGAAACCTTGCGCGTAGACTCACCGTCAACATTACCAACAACTCTTCTTAAAGCATTCGCCCCCTATCGAAAAACAGCGGGCCCGCTCAAAGTTTTGCTTGCGGGAGGAGCCGGGGGAGGCAAATCCTTCCTCTCTGATGCGATCACAAATGAAAGCACCCAAACAGGGCATCCGGCCAAGCACATCGGAATGGACGCTTATACTTACCCTCGAAGTATGCGGAAAGAAAAAAAATGGGAAGGCCTCGCCATGTACGAGTGGGACAAAATTGATGCCCTCATGAACCACTTGGACCGAGGCCAGAAATTTAAAGCACGGGTTGCGGACAAATTGTCTGGTGCCAATCACGATGAAAAGGAAGACACCGATCCCACCAAGCTAGACCTGATGATATTTGAAGGGATCCTCACGTTGGCCAAGCCCGAACTCCGGATGGCGGCAGATGTAAAAGTTTACGTAGAAGAAACGGATGAGAAAAGATTCCACCGCCGAATGGAACGGGATCAAAAACTCAAAAATTATTCCCCCATCTATATCGCTTGGACC
>CAZJOE010000460.1:0-1955 GCA_964547555.1 uncultured Elusimicrobia bacterium
CACAAATGTGAAAAACAAGAAACGTCCTAAAAGTGCGACAGCAAAAACCGCCGTCAGTAATAGTAAGGAGGAAAGAACCAAGCGCGCTTTATACCAGGCCACCCGCAAAGATTTGATCATGAGGATGGTATTGGAATCGTAAGCGACATTCATGACGGACGGCAAATGACGAACATCATCAGCCCACACTTCGAGGAGCGAAAAATCGAGCGGACTCGGTTCCCAAGACACGCGCCAGCTAGAGGGTAAATCTTCGGCTTTAAAAGCGCTTAAATCGTTAAAGTAAAGCGGATTGGCTTGTAGTTTCGAAAAGGCCTCTTGAGCGGAAACAAAAAAAACATCCCGCGCACCCGGCAGCTGACGTAAGAACCGGCCCACTTCATCCGTTTGAAGCGAGTCGCCTTGGACCAAAACAAGCCAGTTGAAAGATTGGATCGCTTGGCCCACAGCGTCTTTCCAATTTTTTTCCAAGCTCGCGATCCCCATAAAGCCAACAGCAACACAAATAATGAGAAAGAATTTAAAACTTTGGGTCCAGGAAAGAGAGGCCTTAAAACGAGAAGGTTTGTTTCGTTTGGTTCGGACAGAAGCGGTACGCGGTTCTTCAAGAGTGGGCATGGCGACCATCATATCAAACAAATTGAATCGTTCGTTCCGCGGCTTGCCGCCATTCTTCTATATTGTGTTGGGCCGGATTGGACCCGGAAACCAACAAGCGGTCCACGCCTTCCTTAATCGCTGACGGAGACGCATTCCACGGCAAGAAAGGCTGGCCCCACGCCCGGCAAAACCGACCGACTTTTTCCGGGTCTCCGATCCCCAAAAAAGGCCGTCCTGCCAACGCGGCCAAAACAAGGCCATGGAACCGGGCGCTGACCACAAAATCAAAATGAGCAAACCGATCAAACACTTTTTCAACAGAAGGCTCCGAAATAAAAGCCTCGGGAGGAAGAACCTTCCGCAACTCTCCTTGATTGAAACGGGATTGTTCCAGAGTTCGATGAAACAGCATGCCTTGAACCTTCAAAAGAGGATCGACTTTCAATTTCCCCAGCAAATTAACGTACAAACTTTCGCCGGTCGTGGGGCACGGATAACGAGGGATAAAAAGAACGGCGCCTCCTTTTGAACTATAGCGAGCATAAGAAGAAGGAATAACCCCATTGGAAAAAACAGGATCGGCCGTCACATTAATTTTCTCTGCGGAGACGCCCGCCTCGGTCAGTAACGCTTTGGATTCCTGGTCTCGAACCGTGATCACGACGGTGGGCTGGTTCAATAAATTCTTAAGGGCGCGCTTTCCCCATTGGGATTCCAACTTTTCGACTCCAACGGCATAGAGAACAATGGTGGCGCCAAAAAGTCGTGCCGCATAAAGAACAAACAAATAATAAATGAAAGATCTTAAGGAAGTGGCGTCTTGAATCAAACCTCCGCCGCCAAAGATGAAGAGGTCCGCACTCCACACACTTTTCATAACCGAGAAAAAATTCCACCGATTAACGGTTGAAATATGATGAAGGGAAGCGGTTTGGGAAGGAGCAGCCGACAAGACGGAGACAGAGGCGGTCGGATATTTAATTTTTAATTGACGCAAAAGCACTGTCAAAATAATTTCATCCCCGATGTTTCCAAATCCATAGTACCCCAGCACCGAGATCTTCATTTCTGCGGCCCCTTCCCAATAAATTTACCGACGATAAAATAAACGGGAACCGACATTAAAAGTCCCAACCAAACGCCATGCAAGGTGCGTAAGATTCCGGCTTCCAAAGGGGTGTGGACATGCATAAAAGTATTGAGAATTGAGATCTGACCAATGAGACCCAGCCAAAGAAATAATCGTCCATCGGTGAAAAAATTCTTGGCGTGATGTCTGGTTTTCTGAAGGATGAGGCCGGTCATCAAAAGGGGGTGGGCGAACAGAAATTCTTTAAATCGGGGACGAGCTCCGA
>CAZJOE010000461.1:0-1953 GCA_964547555.1 uncultured Elusimicrobia bacterium
GGGATCCAGGTTTCAAACACTATGTTTAAAAGAAAGTCTATAGCCTGGATTCCCGCCTTCGCGGGAATGACGACAAAATGAATCGTCAGTGGACTCTTTTATCTCGTCCCGCCGGAGTTCCCGTTGAATCCAATTTTAAGTTGATTGAGTCTCCCGTTCCTTCACCCCAGCCGGGAGAAGTCCTCATCAAAACTGTTTATCTCTCCATTGATCCTTACATTCGAGGTCGTATGCGGAACGTTAAATCCTATGTGCCGCCATTTGAAATCGGCGAACTCATTGATGGCGGCATCGTCGGGCGCGTGATCGAATCCAAAAATGAAAAATTCCAAACCGGCGATTATGTTATGGCTCGTCTGGGATGGCAGGACTATGCCGTGTCCAACGGGGAAAAATTAAGAAAATTGGACCCGGATCCAAAATATTTGTCGGCGGCTCTCGGTGTTTTGGGAATGACCGGATTGACCGCTTATTTCGGGCTCCTTGACCTCGGGAATCCCAAACCAGGAGAAACTGTTTTGGTTTCAAGCGCCGCGGGAGCGGTGGGTTCCGTGGTGGGACAAATCGCCAAACTCAAGGGATGTCGCGCGGTGGGCCTCGCCGGATCGGATGAAAAGGTGAAGTGGATCACCGAAGAACTGGGTTTGGATGCCGGCATCAATTACAAAACAGAAAAAAATATCCGCAAAGCCATCAAAGAAAGTTGTCCCAACCGCATCGACGTTTATTTCGACAATGTGGGCGGACCGATCTCAGACGCGGCTCTCACGCAAATCAACATGAAAGGAAGAATTCTGATTTGTGGCCAAAGCTCCCTCATCAACAGAGAAGAACCGGAAATGGGTCCACGAAACCTTCTTTATCTTTTGGTTTACCGCGCGCGAATGGAAGGATTTTTGGTGCATGACTACGAATCACGATTTGACGAGGGACTCAAGCAACTGACCGCATGGGTGAAAGAGGGAAAAATAAAATACCGCGAAACCATCGCCGAAGGTTTGGAAAACGCGCCAAAAGCTTTTATCGGTTTATTTAAAGGCGAGAATATCGGGAAGCAACTAGTCAAAGTGTCGGATCTTTAATTCCTCCCCATGTCTTACAGTGGGGAGGCTAGGTGGGGTATAGATTGAGTTTCCTTTTCGTGCAGTAAAGTTGCTGTTCGAATTGGCGGTTCACAGCATTAAAAGGAAAATCCCATTAATACCCCACCTAGCCTCCCCGTTGAAAAACACGGGGAGGAACTTACTCAGCCAACTCCCAGATGAGAACTTCAGCGCCGGATTTTGGATCGGCGGTTAATCCTGGATGTCCCGCCTGTGTTAAGCGCACCGCGTCGCCTGCATTTAACTTTCCTGCGCCTTCTAATTCCACAGATCCCTTGGCGACATAAAGATGCACAAATGGCGCTTCCGGAACCTTCACGGTTTCTCCCGCTTTTAAACGCCCACCCCAAAGAACCGCGCCTTTCTGCCGGATAGAAATCGCCGCATTGTGGCCGCGACCTGAAGCAATGGGAACGAGGCCGCCTTTTCCCAACTCCTTATTAATATCCAGCTGTTCGTAACTGGGCCGAATTCGTTCGGTGTCGGGAAGGACCCACATCTGAATTAAATGAACGTCTTTGTCAGCACGGGGATTAATTTCGGAATGCCAGATTCCAGCCCCGGCGCTCATACGCTGTGCGAGGCCCGGATAAATAATCCCTTTGTTGCCTTCGGAATCTTTGTGTTCGACTTCTCCGTCCAACACCCAGGTCACAATCTCCATGTCCTGGTGGGGATGGGTTTGAAATCCGCTGCCCGCTTTGACGATGTCGTCATTACTGACAAGCAACAACCCATGATTGGTATTTTTAGGATCGTAATGAGGCCCAAAACTAAAGCTATGGTAAGAATCCAACCAACCGATTTCTGTATGAAACCGGTCCGTGGCTCGGACAATATTAACGGAGGG
>CAZJOE010000462.1:0-1904 GCA_964547555.1 uncultured Elusimicrobia bacterium
ATGAAGCATATCGAAACGGGAAAAATGAAATGGTTGTTTTTAGCAGGGGTCTGTGGCGGCGTCGCCATTTGTTTCAAAATTCTCGGAATTTATTTTGTGTTC
The DNA here is from genome assembly GCA_964547555.1 of uncultured Elusimicrobia bacterium. Classification (GTDB taxonomy): domain Bacteria; phylum Elusimicrobiota; class Elusimicrobia; order F11; family F11; genus CAZJOE01. The sequence continues at coordinate 103 of CAZJOE010000462.1, forward strand.
GCAGGAGTGGTGTTCATTTTATATCAAGAAAAAGGGAATTTTTCTTGGTTGTCACTGACCCTTAAATCATCGCTGGTGGCGGTCATTTTTTTAACTTTGACCCTGGCGCTTTGGAAACATCTCGGAATAAAAGAATTTATTCATTTTTTATTTCCCGCGGCCTGCGTGATAGTGGTTTCCCTTAAATGGGATGCCGTTTCATCCCAAAAAGTATCGGCCGCGGGGACCCGAAGGCTTTGTACTCTGGGATTTTATTTTCTCAGCGGAGTTGCGGCGCCTATGGTTTTATTTGTGCTTTATTTTTTAAAACACAAAGCGTTGGGACTGCTCACTCTAGATCTTTTCGTGCTTCCCCTGCGCCGCTATGAATTTGCTTTTTACGCCTTACCTCCCTTATGGACCACGATGGCGGTGTTGCCTCTTTTTTTCCTTTTCTGGCGCGCTCGGCTCGACCAGGAGCCCCCTCCACCGTGGAAGGAAAAATGGACCCTTGCTGCCTTGCTGTCGTTTATTTTATTGGGCGCGGATTTGCGGATCTATCAAGGAATATGGCTGGGGACACGTCCGATGGTTCCTTTGATCATCGCTTGCGGGTGTTGGGGGCTGGCCCATAACAACCTTTCCTCCCGCCTTTCATGGCTTAATCGGCAACGATTGTTCTTGATTTTGACCGTTACGGCCTTCGTGTCCCTCATTCAGTTTCCTGATTCATTTGGAATTTATTTTTTCTATGTCTCCTCTTTTGTGGCCTTGGCCGGAATGGCTTTGTTCCGGAGTTTTGCACGGCGGTTGCACCTCGTGGGAGCCGGCGTTCTTCTGTCCTATGGTCTCTTTGGATTTTTATGGGTTTCACGGGCCGAACCAGGGTTGGCAGGAGTGGCGTATGGTCCCCGTAGAAGCGAAATTCTTTTGTTGCCTGAACGCGCCGGTCTCTGGGTGGGGCGGAAAGAATTTGAGACCTATGAAAATCTCTCTGCCAAAATCAAAGAGCGATCGGCCGACTCTGAATACATTTATGCGGGCCCCGATTGCCCTCAAGTTTATTTTTTGTCATCCAAGAAAAATCCGACCCGGTTTTTTTATGATTTTTTCGCCCCCGAGAAAGCAACCAGTGAAGCGATCATTAAAAAAATACAAGAAAAAAATATCAAAGTGGTCGTGCTGAACGCCAGCCCCGGATTTTCACGGCCCATAACCAAAGAATTCTATGACGCTATTGCCCAACGGTTTAAGCATCACGAAGATTTCAATCAATTCAGGATGTTTTGGTAAAAGGAAGACCTTCTGATCTCTCATTTCTTAAAAAAACCTTGGATTTACATCTTTTCACAAATTCTCTGGTACCGTCCGGGCCAACAAAAAAAATATGTGCAAAACTGGATTAAACCGCAACCGGGAAATCGGATTTTGGACATTGGGTGCGGACCAGGATCATTAATTAAATTATTACCCGACGTTGATTACGTCGGATATGATCCAAACCCCTCCTATATCGCCTACGCCAAAAAACAGTGGGGAGACCGAGGTCATTTCGTTTGCGATTATCTCACTCAAATTTCTCCTGAAGACATTGGAAAATTTGATGCCGTTCTGCTGAACGGGGTCCTCCACCATGTGTCTGACGATCAAGCCAAGAATATTTTATCAATGGCCCATCAAGCCTTAAAACCAAAAGGAAGACTTATTACACGCGACGGCTGTTACGAAAAGAATCAAAACTTTTTTGTTCGATTTTTGCTTCGGAACGATCGAGGCGCTTTCATAAGAAACGAAGAAGGCTACGCGGCCCTTTTTCGGGATAA
>CAZJOE010000463.1:0-1897 GCA_964547555.1 uncultured Elusimicrobia bacterium
AGAGAAAAAACTTGGTAACCGCCGGAGTCAGTGAGGATGGAGCGCGGCCAGGACATGAATTTGTGAAGACCGCCGGCCTTCTGGAGAATCTCAACACCGGGGCGTAAGAAAAGGTGGTAGGTATTTCCAAGAATAATTCGATAGCCCATGTTTTCTACTTCAGAGGAGTCTAAAGTCTTCACGCTGGCCTGCGTTCCCACGGGCATGAAGACGGGCGTCTCAACAAGACCATGAGGAGTTTCAAGAACTCCCGCGCGGGCTTTTGATGATGAATCTTTTTTTTCGATTTTGAAGCAGGTCATATTTTTATTCCCTTCTTAAAATTTTCCGATCCCCTCTTCTAAATTTAAGTTCCTCTCCCCAACGGGGAGAGGCCAGGAGTGGGGGCAAGTCGGAGCAATCGCTTCGGTTCGAACCCCACCCCTGGCCCCTCCCCGCTGGGAGGGGAACGATATTAAGGGATTGACGACTAGGAGGAACCTCCGAGACCATTATATTGACTGGAGGGATTTAAAACGAATGATGGTATTTGCAAGTACACGGGATGGATAAATCACAAGCGTATTGCCCGTGCGAGAAACGTCCGGAACAAAAAGGCCGTTTATGGCGCCTTGATCATAAATGGATGAGGCGAATTTTTGCGGGAGGTCGTAAGCTCCAGGAAGGTCGGAATTTTTTAGAAAATCTTCGATGTGAATGCTGAGGTGACTCAACGTTTTCAGGTCCGTTAGATCGAGGATTCGATTACAAGAGATCTCAAATGAAAGCAGGGTAAAAGGAACCGTACGACTGGCCAAGAAACCGCGCTTTTCCAATGTAGCCCGGCATACTTCCGGATTATCGGCGAAGTAAAGCGCACCAAACTTTTCAGGGATATTGTACCGATTGTTAAACTGGTAAGAGGGGCCGTCTTCAAGGGCGTATTGAGCGACCTGCTCAGAAATGGTTCGGTAGAATTCACCCTGGATCGTTCGCAGCGCGAGACGCGATAACCTCGAGGCCAGGTCCGGCTCCAACGTCACAATGGATTGCCGTAAGCCGCATTCCCCAAGAGATTATGAACCAACTGAAAACCACGGGGATCGGCCGCTAATCGGACGGGAATCGATCCTTGGAGTGCTCGATTCGGCTCATGAAACCATTCCCCGATTGCTTCTTCTTTGAGCGTTGCCTTCGCAAGGCTAATAAGTTGCTGCCAGCGTTGGAGCGGCTCATAATGCTCGGGCGACTCATCTGCCAACCACCGATAGACAGTGCGCGGATTGGTGTTCAGAAGATAGGCCAATTCATTCTCATCGGCTTTAAGGATCTTTTTCATTTCAACCAGTGGGTTTTCCCGGGGGCTGCGGGTCTTTAAACGATGTTTAATAGTTGTTTTCATAGGCCTTCAGTATAGATTAAGTCTGACATTATGTCAACAATAATAACATCAGTGTCGGACTATAAAGATTTACACCACCGCCACCAAAAGGAAATTGGTTGCCGTTTTCTTTGGTTCCTCCCCGTGTCTTACAACGGGGAGGAACCTAAATAATGAGCATCGCGTCGCCATAAGAAAAGAAGCGGTATTTGTTGGCGATGGCTTCCCCATAAGCTTTTTCTAGAAAATCCAATCCAGAAAATGCGGCTGTTAAAGAAATGGGTGTGGAGCGGGGCACGTGTAAATTTGTGATGAGGCCGCTGATCCATTTAAATTCAAAGCCTGGTTTAATAAAGATGTTCGTTCCCTTTTTAAGGCTCTGATCTTCCTCTTTCAATGACTCCAAAACCCTTGTGGCCGTTGTTCCAACCGCAATAATTCTCTTTCCTTCTTTCTTCGCTTTCTGCAATTTCTTGTAAGAGTCCGTTGAAATCTCGAACTGCTCCTCCATCATTTTGTGCTCGTCTAAACTTTTTG
>CAZJOE010000464.1:0-1890 GCA_964547555.1 uncultured Elusimicrobia bacterium
CTATCTCCTAGTACCGCTTTTATTCAATCTAACATTACTCTATATCACACACTTTAATAAAGCATTAAGAAAGGCAGAAGATCTGATGAAGATGACAAGCGCAATTCGTTGCGGTTTTTCAGCGTGAATTTATTTTTACTTCCTCTTTAAGGGCTTAATTGTCATCAATAACCTGGTTTCCAGGGCAAAAATCGCCATCTTCTCATTTGCCAATGCCGCAAAGGCCAAATTGAAAACCTCAGCTGGTTCGTTTTTGTCATTTCTGTAGATTTCCCTGATTTTTTGGGCATGCCTGTCTTGGGGAGAAATCTTAAGGGCCGATTCCAAAAAGTCGATGGCCGGTTGGGTCTCCTGGTTTTTGATTTTAAGCACGCTGAGAAAGGTGAGAGATCTGTAATCTTCGCTGTTTTTATTAACGGACGCTCTAAAATACGTCTCTGCTTTTTCAAAATCCTTTCTTTTGAAGTAAGCAATGCCGATCAAGCGTTCGATCCAAGGCAGTCGATATTTATTCCCCAAATCTAAGAGTATTCGTAATCCCTCTTTCTCTTGATGCGAATCTATTAACAAACCCGCCTTTTTAATCTGCTCATCACGGTCGTTGACAATATTGTAATTTTCATCAGGCCACAGGATGGTCCCTCTTTTCAAAGTTTCAACCATCCATTGTGAGGGGGCCAGGGCATAAAGTTCTTCCATCAGCCAAACCGTTCTAAAGCGTAATTTCGCGACCGCCGCGCCCAGCCCTAAAAACACATCATCCGATGACTTATCGTTAAAAAATATTCTTTGAAATTCTGCGAATGTTTCTTTTTTTGAAGCCATTTTTAAATTGGCCGTGGCGTCTAAATACATGTCCAAAGGCGCTCGGAATTCAAGGATCAAGTTGTTGTCTTCATTTTCTTGGGTTGGGCGTGTGGAATCAATGCGGCTGGCCAGCATTCCGGAGAAGCTGGAGAACAGGTCATAAGGATTGTTGATTCCAATTCTTGACAGCGTCAATTGAACGTCTGGTTGGGAAAATTTCGCGAGACTCTTTTCCATGGTGGTGGTCAAAGGCCCGTTCGAAGCAACGCAAATGAGATCATCGTTGCAATCAAAAACCAAAACATTTTTGAAAGAGTTATTCAGCGTCGTCAAAACTATCCCCAGCGTGTCATCGCTGATTTCATACTTCTGTATCCATTGGCAAAAAACGCCTTGCTCCGAAAGACGGGACGTCACGGAGGCATAAAACTCTTTGGTAAACAACGTGCTCACTCCCGATACCCAGGGATGGGAGGGTTGGGAAATAATGACGTCATATTTATTTTGGGAGTAAGTAAGGAAGGTCCGCCCATCTTCAAAAAATACTTTCACGCGCGGATCTTGCAGAACATTGTCATTGATTCGGGTGAAATATTCGGTAATTTTTGTCATCGCGGGCTCGATTTCTGCCACATCGACTTGTTTCACCGCATGCGCCGTTACCGCTCGCGTGGTGGCTCCGGCTCCCAGTCCGATGACACAGACTTTATTGGGGGAATTGCTAAAAAATAAAGGCAAATGTCCCAGTAAATATTGAGTCGGTAAATCATCCGCTGTTGTTCCTTCTCCTCTTCCATTGGAACAGAAATAGGTGTGGTCCGGAGAGCGGTTGACGGTGAGGGAGCAACTAATGCCGTCTTTGGCATAAATAACATTGGAGATCATGGCGCGTTGTTTTGAAGTAGTCAAAATGGCGCGGAAAGTTTCGGCATGGATTTTCTGGATGTCGATGAGAGGCGTGTCTCTAATGATAAGAGGCAAGAGCGCTAAGCAGCCTGCGCCCATGCAAATTTTGTTAAAAAGCGGCCACTTCTTTTCAGTCATCACCAAATACGCTGCCATGATGAGCCCTATAAGAAAGCC
>CAZJOE010000465.1:0-1882 GCA_964547555.1 uncultured Elusimicrobia bacterium
GGAAATTACGTCCAGCTATGAATTTGGATGCGGGTTGGAAGGACTTTTGCGGCACCGGAAGGACCGCTTAAAAGGGATTGTTAATGGATTGGACATCAATTTATGGAATCCAAAAACAGATCAATTTCTCGCATCGAACTTCACTTCAGAGACGGTCAAGAAAAGAGCCGCCTGTAAGTTCGATCTGCAAAAATCCGCCCGACTTAAAACCCGTGGCGCAACACCACTTCTTGGTTTTGTCGGACGTCTGGACCGGCATAAAGGGATCGGAATTATTCTTGAAATCGCCCCTCAACTTTTAAGCAAAGATATCCAAATGGTTTTTTTAGGGGTCGGGGATCCCGCTCTTCAAAAGGGGCTTCTCGATCTTCAAAAAAAATTCCCATCCAAAGTGTTTGTTGAAACCGATTTTTCCGAACCTTTGGCGCATAAAATTTATGGCGGATGTGATTTATTTTTAATGCCTTCCTTGTTCGAACCTTGCGGATTGGGGCAGCTAATTGCGATGCGCTATGGCGCGCTTCCGGTGGTGACCCCCACGGGCGGGCTCGCCGATACGGTGCTCCCTTATTCCAAACCGCAAGGGCGTGGCTTTGTGGCCAAAGATATTTCCGCGGCGTCGATTCGAGCCGCAATTTTAGAGGGGTTGAAAGAATTCGCGAAATCAACCTCGTGGTCCCGCACACAGAAGCGGGTGATGAAAATTGATTTCTCCTGGGAAGAATCGCTTCCCTCTTATGAACAACATTATGAGAAAGCCCGCCTCTGGCGAAAAAAAGCCAACTCCAAATAAACTTCCCTTAATTTTGTCGGGCGTTTTTTTTGCGTCCGTCTTGGCGCTTGGCTTTTGGGTCAAGGACGATCTGGCCTCCCTTCGCCGGAGCTTTGAAAAAAATAAAGCCGTGTCCATCGCCTTAGATTGGGAAGACCTAAACCTTCTTTCCAAAAGAGAAAATGTTTCGCTTGAGTCTTTGTTGGTTCTCGCCAAAGAAATCCCCGTTGTTTCCTTGGGAGCGGCGGGTTCAATGAGCGTTGAGGATGAGACGCTCATTCGGAAAATTGGATTTAAAATCTTGTGGAGAAATAACGAGAAGGACCCGAATACCTATGGAGCGTTGGCCCGTTTTCAGGAGGGGGACGGCGTACTTCCTTCGACAGATTTTGTGTTTGGTTATCCCGGTCTTCTGAAGGAAGTAGGCGACCGTATTAATACGCACAACGGCGTTTTGCCGATTGTCGAATTTGGACCTCGTAAAGGGGCCGCCCTTCTCATGCGTTCTGTCCCAGGTCATTGGATTAAAACTCATGTTCTTCATTTGGAGGAAGCCGTGTCTCCTCGATTTAATTTCTGGCTTCCCCGTTTTCTCCGGGCCATTAAAGAGCGCGGGATGCGCCTTCTTGTGATTCGGCTCTCACCCGCAGCTTCTTCGGCGGAAAGCTTTTCTTTTCTAAAAAGTTTGAGCGACGAGATTCAATCTTCCGGCTACACCGTCGGAAAACCCACACCTTTTAATTGGGAAGGCGCAATCCCGCGGTTTGGAAAATATCGATTGATCCTTGTTTTTCTGCTGGCGGTTTTGGGGCCTGTGGTGGTGATGGTATTTCTCCAGAGAAGTTCGATTTTAAGTCCGTTTATTTTTTATTTATTGGCTTCGGCGCTCAGTCTTTTAATCGGAGTTTGTCTGTACGGTCTTTGTTCAATGCCCGAAACTTTATTTGGTTTGTTGCCGGTGAGAGGCGTCAAGTTTCTGCTTTTATTTCCATTGCTTCTTTCCTTCTGGCTGTTGCTGGCCCCGGAAGAAAGGTCCCGTTTCTTGAATGCCGATTTAAAAGTGAAGCATCTGATCGGAGGGGGGATTGTCGTGGTTTTTTTAGGCGGGCT
>CAZJOE010000466.1:0-1882 GCA_964547555.1 uncultured Elusimicrobia bacterium
CAGGTCTACAGGGAAGACTGCCGACTTCCTGGAAATACGTGAACTGCGACACTTCCATTCCGTTTAGCCAGACTTCCCACCCGAGTCCCCACGCCCCCAATGTCGGAGATTCCCAATCATCTTCAACAAAACGAATGTCGTGCTTGCGGGCGTTGATTCCGATTTGCGCCAATGATTCCAAATAAAGTTTCTGAATATCTTCCGGCGCGGGTTTGATGATGACTTGGAACTGATAATACTTCTGTAACCGATTGGGATTGTCTCCGTAACGGCCATCGGTGGGACGACGGGAAGGTTCGACGTAAGCAACGGACCAGGGATCAGGCCCCAAACTTCTGAGGAAGGTTGCGGGATTAAATGTTCCCGCGCCTTTCTCGAGGTCGTAGGGCTGGAATATCAAACAACCCCGTTTGGCCCAAAATTTTTCCAGTGATGAAATGATTTCTTGAAATGTCATTGTTTGGTTTAGACTCTCGCTTCATCGGTTTCCAAAGCGCCGGACTTAAGCGGCCAGGGCAAGAGCGCGCTCAGTCGCGCTTCCAAAAAGGCCTGGCACCGGTTCAATGAAGAGGCAGAGACGGTTTGCCACGTCGAGTCGAATTCTTCATCCGCCGCGCCATCACGAAAACGATTAAATTCATCCGGCTGAAGAAGCCTTAAAACATCTTCGGTTAATTCGCCGTACCCAAGAGCGTTAAGCAATCTGAGGTTGAATTGAATCCAATGCTGCGCGGAAAGGCTTTCCGTGGCCACCCGTTGGAGAGTTGCGTGGAGAATATCATAAACATCGGGGCTTGGCGCGCGAAAGGGAAGCAGGCAATCGACCACTTCGCAGCACTTGGAAGCCAGTGAGAAATTGTCCCAATTCTTCGAGAAAAGATGAGGAGAAGCAATAAGTTTTCCTCCGATCAACCGGCCATGAATGCCTTGAGGGGCCAACAAAATATGATATTCGGCTTCAGTTAAGGGATCTTGAAGCGCTTTAAGACGGTTCGCGGATTTAAGACCGCCTTTCGCCAATACCACAATCTTTCCCACTTCGCGGAGAAACACCGTCAAACGAACATCTTGTTCCATGTGCCGGGTACGCCGCAAAACAAGGCCGGGACCTGTATGATCGAGCATTAAATTTCCTCTATGATGGGACCGACAATCGCTTCAAGCGCGTCTTGAAGCGTCACCAAACCCAAGACGCGGCCGCCTTCTTGATCTTGCACCACCGCCATGTGTTGGTGTTTGGATTTAAAAAGCCTGAAGAGATCCGGAAGCGGCATGGTGGATTTCACGGTTAAGATAGGGCGGATCAAATCCTCTAATACCACCAAAGCCTGACTGCGCCAAGCGACCAACAAATCTTTTGAATAAAGGAGTCCCACAATCCGGTCCAAAGATCCGTCATAGACCGGCACCCGCGACCATCCCGATTTAATGACATTTTGGACCACTCTTTCCATCGGTAAATGAAGGGGAATAGAAAACATTTGAGAGCGGTCGGTGATGACGTCGGCCGCCGTTGAACGGCCGAAATCGATGACGTTATCCAGCAGCTTTCGCGAAGCGGAAGGCAATTGGGAATGGACCAAGATCCGGCGTAATTCCGACTTTTGGAGAAAAGGTGATCCTCCGCGTTGACGCGCTTTGCCTAAGAGAAGCACATGCGTGAAGTCGGACGCCGCTTGAGCGATGGGGGCCACAATGCGGCTCCAGGCTTTCATGAAGGGAGCGACTCCGACAGCCCATGACACGGTGAATTGCTGCGCCCATATTTTGGGGAATATTTCTCCAAATATAAGAAGCAACGTGCCCGAACTAAGACCAAATACCATGATTAAAAAAGAGGCGCTCACTTGCAGATGTTCCGCCAAGTTGCTTCCCATATTGG
>CAZJOE010000467.1:0-1874 GCA_964547555.1 uncultured Elusimicrobia bacterium
AAAATGTGTCGTTGGGATATGCCGGTCGTTCGCGCCACATGGGAGTTCGCCCGACGGTTCGCGGGACCGCGATGAACGCCGTGGACCATCCTCACGGAGGCGGTCGCGGTAAATCAAAAGGAAACAATCAGCCTCGTTCTCCTTGGAACCAGCCCGCCAAAGGCTACAAGACCCGCACCCGACACCAAACCGATTGGTTAATTATTCGTGATCGCCGCGAGAAGAAAGCGGCCACCACCGAAGCATAAAAGAGGAAATCCATGAGCCGATCTACTAAAAAAGGTCCCTACGTCGACCACAATCTCATCGAGAAAGTTGACAAGATGAAAGTAAGCGGTGATAAAAAGCCCATCAAAACGTGGGCCCGCAAATCGGACATTTCTCCGGACTTCGTGGGATACACCTTCGCCGTTCACAACGGGAAAAAATTTATTCCGGTGTATGTCACCGAACAAATGGTGGGACACAAATTGGGCGAATTTTCCCCAACGAGATATTTCAAAGGTCACGGCGCGGCTCACACGAAAGAAGCCACGTCTCTGACATAACCCCTGGAGAAACAAATGGAAGCCATCGCTATTGCACGATACGCTCGTTATTCCCCGCGAAAAGTGGGACAGGTTCTGGGCATTGTGCGCGGTAAATCTGTCGCGAAAGCTTACGGCATCTTGCCGAGCTTGCCTCGCTCAGCCAGCATCTTAGTTTTCAAAACGTTGAAGAGCGCATTTTCAAACTCGCGCTTGCCGGACCCGGCCACCGCCTATATTGCCAAAGCCTGGGTGGACAACGGACCGGTCTTGAAACGCGTCATGCCCCAAGCCATGGGCGGCCGCGGTATTGTTAAACGAAAGACCTGCCACGTGACAATCGTGGTTAGCGACATTAAGCCAAAGGAGAAAAAATAAGTGGGTCACAAAATTTCGCCCCGAGCGCTTCGCGTTGGATACATCCAAGATTGGGAATCCAAGTGGTTCAGCCCGGCCAACATGCCGGACCTCATCGAAGAAGATTTCAGAATCCGCAAATATTTAAAAGAAAAATTTAAAGCGGCGGCCTTGGCCCGGGTCATTATCGAACGGACCGGAAAATATGTCCGGATTAATTTACACACAGCGCGCCCGGGTATCATCATCGGAAAGCGCGGCGCCGACATCGAATCGTTGAAGAAAGAAGTTCAAGCGATGACCCGTTCGGAAGCGACGGTGAATGTTATTGAAGTAAAGCGTCCGGAGTTGGACGCGCAGTTGGTTGCCGAAAGCGTGGCGTTTCAGTTGGAACGGCAGATTGCTTTCCGCCGGGCGCTTAAACGGACCGTCGAACGCACCATGCAAGCCGGAGCCGGCGGCGTCAAAATTATGGTGGCCGGTCGTTTGGGGGGCGCTGAAATCGCCCGCACCGAATGGACCATGGAAGGCCGCGTTCCTTTGCACACGCTTCGCGCCGACATCGACTACGGATTTACCGAAGCGCAGATCACCATGGGAAAGATCGGCGTGAAAGTTTGGATCTTCAAGAAAGAATTCTTCACGAAGACCGAAAAAGATTTGATGAAAGAAGCCGAAGTGGCCATTGTGCCCACCCCGGCTGATGCAGCAGCGGCGCCGGTTGAAGCGTTTGGCGCGCCTGTTGTGGAATCCCCTAAGGCCAAAACGAAAGAAGAGGAAGAGATTTAATCATGTTGATGCCCAGCCGCGTAAAATTTAGAAAGATGCACCGGGGTCGAATGAAAGGCGCCGCGCAGAAAGGAAACAAGCTCTCGTTCGGAGAATTTGGACTTCAGGCGCTTGAAACCAAATGGATCACCGCTCGTCAGATCGAAGCCGGCCGCGTGGCCCTCACCCGCTACACCAAAAAAGGGGGAAAGCTTTGGGTGC
>CAZJOE010000468.1:0-1874 GCA_964547555.1 uncultured Elusimicrobia bacterium
CCCGTTCCGGTTATGCGTTGGCGTCTGCCGTCTTAATCTTCCACCAAACCTCCTCAAAGATAATCGATCCAACCCATCTCCGTAACCTCATTCGTCGTATTTTTTAGGAAGGAAGGAGATTCTCTTGAAAGACAAAGTCTTAGCGGTCATCGAAAAATTCAATAAATTAGAACGTGAAATGGGCCGCGCCTCTAGCGATATGGCGCGCATGACGTCGCTCGGAAAAGAGCGTAAAAAAATGGAACCCCTGGCGACCGCTTCAGCGGAATGGCTTCGGCTGTCCCAAGAAATTGAGTCGTTGGATGAAATCATTCAAGGCAACGACGACTCTATGGCCGCGTTGGCGAAAGAAGAGAAAGCCGGGCTCCTTCAGAAATTTAACAAGCTGGAAGAAAGCCTTTCTAAACTTTTAAATCCTCCCGACCCCAAGGCCGATAAGAACGTCATCATTGAAATTCGCGCGGGCGCTGGCGGGGATGAATCGGGACTTTTTGCCAGCGAGCTATTCCGCATGTACAATCGATTCGCGCAAAGGAAAGGCTTGGACGTGGAAGTATTCGATTCAAGCACGTCGGGTGTGGGAGGACTTAAGGAAATCACCTTTGGTGTTTCCGGATCCAACGCCTATGGATGGTTCCACTTTGAACAAGGCGTGCACCGGGTGCAGCGTGTGCCAGCGACGGAATCTCAGGGAAGGATTCATACTTCAACGGTAACAGTGGCTGTCCTTCCCGAGGCAACCGAAGTGGAAATCAAAGTGGATATCAAAGATTTACGCATTGATACCTATCGCGCTTCCGGGGCGGGCGGGCAACACGTTAATAAAACCGATTCCGCTATCCGCATCACTCACATTCCAACCGGCATTGTCGTTCAATGCCAAGAAGAACGGAGTCAGGGACAAAATAAAATGCGCGCGATGGGACTCTTAAGAGCCAAGCTCCAAGAAGAAGCGGAAATGAAATACCAAAAAGAAATCCGCGATATTAGAAAGAAGCAAGTGGGAACCGGAGATCGGTCTGAAAAAATTAGGACCTACAATTTCCCGCAAGACCGGATCACCGACCATCGCATCAATGTGTCGGTGTTCAATATGGAAAAGTTTTTAGAAGGAGAAATGGACGAACTCATCACGGCCCTTCAGATGAAAGAGGAAGAACTTCGTCAGGCGGAAAAGACGTGACGACTCTTCGGGAAGGGATTGAACTTGGCGGAAAGAAGTTAAGAGAATTGGGATTTGAAAATCCCATGATTGAAATTGAAGCGATCTTGGGAGGCTTGCTCAATGTCTCTCCCTCTCAAATGCATATAAATTCCCAGCAGGATCTGCCGCTGGAAGTAGAGGCCCTGTTTCATCAGCTTTTAGAACGGAGGGCCCAGCATGAACCGGTTGCTTATTTGTTGGGAACCAAGAATTTTTTTGGGCGAGACTTTAAAGTAAACCCCTCGGTCTTGATCCCTCGTCCGGAGACGGAACTCTTGGTTGAATATGTCCGGCAAGAAATTGTTCGAAGGAAAAACGAGAAGACGACCCTTTTGGAGATTGGAACGGGTTCCGGATGCATTGCGATTACCCTGGCCTGTGAAACCAATGGCGCGGAAATCGTGGCCACCGATGTTTCGGATAAAGCCTTGAACGTCGCAGATTTTAACGGGGAAACACACAGCGTGAGCCCTCGAATTCAATTTTTAAAGTCAGATTTGTATAGCGAACTGGGACCTCATTTTAAAGGGTATTTTGATATCATCGTTTCAAATCCTCCGTATATTTCCAGCTCAATTTTAGACCAATTGGAACCGGACCTCCGCTATGAGCCGCAGCTTGCGTTAAACGGCGGAGAGGATGGGTTGTCGCTCCTTCGGACAATTATTCA
>CAZJOE010000469.1:0-1870 GCA_964547555.1 uncultured Elusimicrobia bacterium
CCCGCCGCAATGGCCGCGCCGCATCCCATGGTCGTGTACGACGCTTTTTGAATGGTTCCGTTTGAAACCTTAAGAAAGATCGTCATCACGTCGCCGCACACTTGGCTTGCGCCCATGCCGGAGGCGTCCGCGTTTTTCATTTCGGTTAAGTTGCGGGGATTTTGAAAGTGATCAAGGACGGTTTTGTTGTACATGTTATTGGCCGCTCGCTTTTTTCCATAGAGGATGCGTTTCGCGAACGCGGGCCACTGTGTCACGAATAATAGGAATCGCTTTGGCAATTTCTTCATCGGTTGTGGTGTGGCCGAGGGAAAATCGGAGGGAGCCATGGGCTTTGTCCTGCGGAAGGCCCAACGCCAAAAGAACGTGAGACGGTTCAGGGTTTCCAGCAGCGCAAGCGCTTCCATTGGAGCAAGCAACGCCTTTTAAATCGAGCGCCATGACCATTTGCGAGCTGTCGGTATATTCGAAGCAGATGTTGCTGGTGTTGCAGGAACGCTTGTCTTTTTCACCATTCATAAAAGTGTTCGGAACCTGCGCCAAGATTTCGCTTTCGAATTTGTCGCGAAGCCGTTTGATTCGTGATGTTTCTTCTTGGAAATTTTTCATGACGATTTTGGCGGCCACAGCCATTCCCACCGATCCTGCCGTATTTTCCGTTCCGCCGCGACGATTTTTCTGCTGGGTTCCGCCTTGGATCAGACTGCTTAAGCGAGTCCCTTTTCGGATGTATAGGATTCCAACGCCTTTCGGTCCCCCGATTTTGTGGCCGGAGAGAGAGAGCATGTCCACGCCCCAAGCTTGAACGTCGATGGGAATTTTAGCGCCCGCTTGGACGCCGTCTGTGTGGAAAGGAACGTTTTTCTTTTTGCAAATCTTGGCGATCTCGGCGATGGGTTGAATGGTTCCGATTTCGTTGTTGACGGACATGATGCTGACCAAAATGGTGTCGGATGTGACGGCCTCTTCCACATCGCTCAATTTAACGATGCCGTTCGGTTGGACGGGGACAACGACATTGTCGGCGTTCCGCGTCTCGGCTAAATGTTGGATCACATGCCGGACCGCGGAATGTTCAATAGCGGAGGTAACAAATCGTTTTCCTGTTTGGGTGGTGCCACCGAAGGCGCCTTTGATGGCCGTGTTGTTGGATTCCGTTCCGCCGGAGGTAAAGATAATTTCGTCGGCGCTTTCAGCGTTAATAAAGGAGGCCATCACTTCGCGCGCTTCATGGATCGCTTTTTTGGCGCGCTGGCCGTATTGGTGGAGCGAAGAGGAGTTGCCGTAGTCTTCCTTTAAATAAGGAAGCATGGCCTCCAAAACTTCAGGATAGACGGGCGTGCTGGCGTTGTGATCGAGGTAAATCGAATCCATCGTCTCAAATGATCCCCAGCATCATCTGGGCCACTTCGGAAGCGTGCACGCGCGGGTCCCACTTGGGGCTCCACACCGTGTTGATTTTGACTTCTTTCACGCCCGGCAAACGTTTTAAGAGGGTGTGTGTCTGAGATAAGAGTTGCGGGCCGTAAGGGCAGGCCGGTGTGGTGAGCGTCATGTCCACTGTGACTTTAGCGGCGGCCACATCGCGTTCCACTTTGTAGACGATTCCCAAATCAACGATGTTGATGTGGAGTTCCGGATCTTCAACGGCCATGAGCACGTTCATGATTTCTTGTTCGCTGGGGATGGGGCTGTTGGTTTCTTCGCTCATTGTGTCCTCACTTTTTTTCTAAATTATTTAAAGATTCCAAAAAGGTGTTCCAGGATAAAAGCGCGCATTTGATGCGGACCGGATACTTCTTCACGCCTTCCAGCGCTTCCAAGTCTCCGAGGTCTTCGGGGGAAAACTTTTTACCTTCCGCCATTGTAT
>CAZJOE010000470.1:0-1859 GCA_964547555.1 uncultured Elusimicrobia bacterium
CGCGCGACTTCAAAGGAAACCCCAGCTCGTCCATCATTGACGGCGGCGTGACCGACGTTATGGAAGGCAAATTGGTCAAAGTTTTCGGTTGGTACGACAACGAATGGGGCTACTCCAATCGCTTGATCGATTTGACCGCCTTTGTCGCCAGCAGCCTGAAATCACCCGTCGCGGCCTAATGTCAACAATGGTCGCTTCCGGTTTGCGGAAGAAATCTTATTCTTCTTTGCCGATCCAGAACAAATCAGTTCTGGTCCGCGTGGATTTTAACGCCCCCCTCGATAAAACCACCGGCCAAGTGACCGATGACGCCCGCCTGCGCGCGCATCTTCCTCTGATCGAATATCTAATCAAGAACAACGCGAAGATTGTCCTTATCGCCCACCTGGGACGCCCGAAAGGGCAGGTTAATCCCAAATATAGTCTCAAGCCGGTTGTGAAACCCTTGAGTTCTCTGTTGGGAATTCCTGTCCAATTTGCCGAAGATGCCATCGGACCAAAAGCGGAAGAAGCTGTTGCCAAATTAAAGCCGGGAGAAGTTCTCCTTCTTGAAAACCTTCGGTTCTACGCTGAAGAAGAAAAGAACAACCCTGACTTCGCGAAGAAATTGGCCAAGCATGGCGAATATTTCATTCAAGATGCGTTTGGTGCCGTTCACCGGGCGCATGCGTCTACTTCTCAATTGCCTTCACTCCTTCCATCAGCGGCAGGACCTTTGCTCGAGAAAGAGCTTAACTACTTAGGCGGCATTCGTTCCAATCCTCAAAGGCCGTATGTGGCTATTTTGGGCGGAGCTAAAGTTTCAGATAAAATCGGTGTTGTTGAGACATTCATCAATAGCGTTGATTCTCTGTTCATTGGCGGAGCAATGGCATACACGTTCTTAAAAGCGAAGGGCATCGAGATCGGCGATTCACTTTTAGAGGCAGAATCTGTCGAGTTTTGTAAGAGTGTTCTTGAAAGAGCTTCAAAGAAAGGTGTTTCAATTATTCTTCCTTCTGATCACTTGGTTGTGAAAGCCATCGAAAATCCAACCGAAGCCAAGTTAACTTCAGGCCCTTCGATTGAAGCCGGATGGAAAGGCGTGGACGTTGGACCCAAAACCCTTCAGCAGATCAAACCGGTGCTTGAAGGCGCGAAGACAATTTTCTGGAATGGGCCCTCCGGTATATTTGAAATAGATCCTTATTCCAAAGGAACAATGGAAATCGCTAAGATTTTGGCCGCCACGGCCAAAGCAGGTTCCACTGTGATCGTGGGCGGAGGAGATTCAGTGGCCGCAGTAAAGAAAGCGGGCGTGGCCGACTCGATGACTTTTATATCAACCGGAGGCGGCGCCTCCTTGGAATTTTTAGAGGGGAAAGAGCTTCCCGGCGTTTCGGCTCTCCCCGAGGGGTAATATGCACGGAATTCTTTTGACGATTCATTTGATCCTTTGTGTTCTCATGGTCTTGGTTGTTTTGATCCAATCAGGTCGGAGCGGCGGTTTTTCTGGCCTCTTCGGTGGCGGCGGAGGAGACGCTCTCTTCTCAACGTCCAGCCAACAATCCGGCATGCGGAATGCGACGGTTGTGATCGCGGCTTTATTCATGTTAACGTGCTTGGGGCTCACGATGTTGTCCAGCCGCCGCGGCGTTGACAGTGTGTTTAACCGGGCCTTACCGACCGTCCCGCCGGTCAACGTCCCGCAGGCTCCTCCGGCTGCCCCTGTTGATGCAGTTCCGGTAAGTCAGCCGAAATAAATTTTTAGTCCTTGGTCTATAGACTATGGTCTATGGACTATAGACTTCCGCCTTTGGCGGATCGCGCGAGTGGTGGAACTGGCAGACACGCTATCTTGAGGGGGTAGTGCCCAAAAG
>CAZJOE010000471.1:0-1850 GCA_964547555.1 uncultured Elusimicrobia bacterium
GGTGGGAACGCCGCAGTCCATGCAACGGGCGCCTTGCTGTTTGACGCGCTCTTCTTTGAGAGGAGTGGTGACTTCTTTCCAATCCTTCAGACGTTCTTCTACCGGACGGTAAGGAAGATCTTCTTTTGGAATTTGGATAAATCCGCGAATATCGCCCATATCAGCTCCAGGTCTCCACGCTGGCGCGTTTTTCGGCGGCCTGTCCGCTTTTTTTGGCAGCCATTTCGCCCAACGCCCGGCGGTATTCTTTGGGAAATACCTTCACAAATTTGGGCAGCATCGAATCAAAATTGTCCAAAATTTTCTTGGCGGGCGCGCTGCCCGTGAATTCATAATGTTTTCGAATCATGTCTTTGAGAATGACTTTGTCGTCCGCTTCCGCGACCGGTTCCAAGTCGATCATTCCTAAGTTGCAACGAGATTTAAATTGGCCGTCAGCATCCAATATATAAGCAATGCCGCCGCTCATGCCGGCACCGAAGTTGCGGCCGGTTGAACCCAAAACCACCACCACGCCGCCCGTCATGTATTCACAGCCGTGATCCCCAATACTTTCCACCACTGTTTTGGCTCCGCTGTTACGAACGGCAAACCGTTCGCCGCCCATGCCGCGGAAAAAGGCTTCGCCTTTGACGGCGCCGTAAAGAACCACGTTTCCAACAATCATGTTTTCTTCGGCGACAAAAGTGCTCTCTTTAGGCGGATAAACAATGATCCGTCCGCCGGATAAACCTTTTCCAACATAGTCGTTGGCGTCGCCTTCCAGTTCTAAAGTAATTCCAGGGGCCAGCCACGCACCAAAACTTTGACCGGCCGATCCTTTGAATTTGCAACGAATCGTGTTTTCAGGAAGGCCTTCCGCTTCATACTTGAGGGAGACTTCGCTTGAAAGAATAGCCCCGACCGCGCGGTTGGTGTTTTGGATCGTGCTTTCAATCACCACCGGCTTTTTGGAATCAAGGGCCGGTTTGGCTTTCTCCAGCAATTTGTAGTCCAGCGCGGTGGAGAGTCCGTGGTCTTGTTTGGACACATGATGGATCGCGATGCTGTCATCCACCTGCGGTTTAAAAAGAATGTTCGACAAATCAATGCCTTTGGCTTTCCAATGTTCAACAGCCGGTTCCATCTCAAGCCGTTCCACATGACCGATGATTTCTTCAAGGGTGCGCACGCCCAATTTGGCCATGAGTTCGCGAATTTCCTCGGCCATCAAAGTAAAGAAGTTGATCACGTATTCGGGTTTACCGGTAAATTTCTTGCGCAGTTCAGGGTCTTGCGTGGCGACACCGACCGGGCATGTGTTCAAATGACACACCCGCATCATGATGCACCCCAAGGTGATAAGCGGCGCGGTCGAGAAAGCGACTTCATCGGCCCCCAGCAAGAACGCCACCATGCAATCCCGCGCGGTTTTAATTTGACCGTCGGTTTGAACGCGAATGCGGCCGCGTAAATCGTTCATCACCAAAACCTGCTGGGTTTCGGCGAGTCCCAATTCCCATGGAAGCCCCGTGTATTTAATAGATGTTAAAGGAGACGCGCCGGTCCCCCCTTCATGCCCGCTGATGGTCACAAGGTCGGCTTTTCCTTTGGCGACGCCGGCAGCAATCGTGCCGACCCCCACTTCCGACACCAGCTTCACGCTCACATTGGCTTTCGGGTTGGAATTTTTTAAATCGAAAATAAGCTGCGCCAAATCTTCGATGGAATAAATATCGTGATGCGGCGGCGGCGAGATGAGGGTCACGCCCGGAATTGAATTACGAACAGAAGCGATCTCATCCGTGACTTTGGCTCCGTGAAGTTGTCCACCTTCGCCAGGCTTGGCCCCCTGGGCGATCTTGATCTGC
>CAZJOE010000472.1:0-1836 GCA_964547555.1 uncultured Elusimicrobia bacterium
GGCACGGCCTCCCAAAAGGTTGGCTCCGCCTCTTTTGAGTTTGCGGGCGCTTGATCCTGAAAGAATAAACCGGAGTTTTTTTTCTTCGATCGCTTTTTGGACGTAATCAAGAAGGACGGGAATGCGCTGGACTTCGTCCACCGCAATGAGGGAATTGCCCGGCATGGCGCTTATTTCCTCCCAAAATAGCCGGGGTTGATGGCGGAATTGAAGTTCTCGTTCCGGATCCAAGAGATCAATAATGATTATTTTCGGGACCGTTCTAAGGAGCGACGATTTGCCCGTCATCCGAGGGCCGAAAAGAAAGGCCGAGGTTTTGAGGTGTGAAAGGTCGAGAGAACGTTTAAAATCCATGTTTTATAAATAACATGTTTATGTTATTTAATCAATCTAAATAACATAAACATGTTATTTACTTATCTTGTCAATTTCCTTTAAATATTGCGGTTTGTGGAAAGTGAAGGAAAAAACTTTCGTTTCATTTTCTTTCCAGAAGGTTTCGGGGGCCGTGTATTTCCAGGTGATGAAATCGCCGTCGTGAGTGACCTTAATGGCGAGGTCCATGCCGGCACAATACGCGCCAGATTCGCAGGTGCAATCAAGAATCTCGTATTTTCCCGACGCCACCGAAGAATCAACCAGCGGGGTTTTTTTGATGACGATGCTTTTCTTCCCGCTCCAAGCCGCTTGGTTGTCGATCTCTTTTTTCGCGTCGATCAAATGATCCAGAAAATCTTTCCTATCAATAAGAATTTGGAAGCTGTCCTGTTTGGACTTTAGCCGGATGGGCGTAATTTTAATGACGTTAATGGGTGGTTTCATCGCACAATCCTACCTCATTCTAATGTGTTAATCTTGAAGCCATGTCCGACCCACGCCTGTCGCAAAAGAAAAGAATTATCTATGAAAAGTGAAAATTTCGATATTTATCTTAATTTGCCCAATTTTACGTGTGTTGAACGACCCAAACAACTTATGACAATGGATGAGTATGTCGAGTTTGTTCATTTTTGCTTAGAAAATTTTGATCAAGATGCGGTAAATGAGCGGCGCACCATTCATTCAGAACAGGTTATTCCTTTTAAAATTTAGACTTCTATATGGATCCCCTTCACCTTCAAAAATTAAACGAACCCCAGCGGATTGCGGTGCTTCATACTGACGGGCCGTTGCTTATTTTGGCGGGGGCGGGGTCGGGGAAGACGCGGGTGATTGTTTGCCGGATCGCCAATCTTATTGCGCAAGGGGTTCGGCCGTGGAATATTCTCGCCGTCACTTTTACCAATAAAGCCGCCGAGGAAATGCGGCAGCGCGTGGACTCGTTGTGTCCGGGACAAGGACGCGCGGTTTGGGTTTCGACGTTCCATGCTTTTTGCGCCAAGTTCTTGCGCGTTGAAGCCAAGCAAATCGGACTCGATCCGGATTACGTGATTTATGATGATGGAGATCAGGTCCAGGTCATTAAAAGTGTTTTAAAAGACATGATTCTTTCTGAAAAAGAATTTCCGCCCAATCAAATCGTAAACGCCATTTCCCGCGCCAAAGATGAGCTTCTTGACTCCGGTTCTTACGCGATCCATGCGCAAACCCATGGCGATCCTTTCCGTGAAAGAGTGGGGCGTATTTACGAGGCGTATCGGAAGAAAATGAAGGCGGCCAACGCGCTTGATTTCGGTGACCTCATCATGAAAACCGTGGAAGCGTTTCGGGATGTTCCGTCGGTCCGGGAAAAGTATCAAACTCGGTTTCATTACATCATGGTGGATGAATATCAAGACACCAATCACGCCCAATATTTGTTGGTCAAATATCTGACCGGTTCTCGGAAAAAACCTT
>CAZJOE010000473.1:0-1798 GCA_964547555.1 uncultured Elusimicrobia bacterium
CAAGTTCAATCCCACCGTCGCGAAACTCACCTGCACGAGCCCCGAACAATCGACGCCGGTTGAAACTGTTTTTTCCGCCGGATTATGAAGAGATCGTCCCCCCCAAAAATAAGAGTTTCCCAAATGACGAGCGGCGTTCTCCAAAACTTTGGCGCGCAATTCGTCTTCCGGAATTTTAAGAGGTTGGGGCTCCCGGAGCTGGGAAAGATCGCGGGTCAAAGAAGCCCAGAGAATCCATCCGGGATATCCTTGCCAATGATTTCCATGGGAATATTCCATTTGCAAAGGCGCTTCCACGCGCGCCCATTTTCCTTGCTTTTCATACACCATCACGGGGTCGCCTTTTTCCACTTGAGTTTCTTGAAGAGGATCGTACTCATAACCGCCGGAAGAAGGGACCGGCTTACTTCGAATATCAGCAACGTCGGATTTAGCAACCATGCTAAGAGGGGGATCAAAAGTTTTGGCCAAAACGGCTTCTGAAAAAAGGAGAAGGGAAGCAAGAAGAGCTGCAGTAAATTTCATGGAGCTGTTTTTGTAACGAGGTTGGTGATGGCGTTGGAAATAATATTGGCGACGTTTTGCTGAAAGGACGGCGATAATAATTTCTCTTCCATTTGAGGGATCACCAAAAACCCCAACTCCAAAAGGATGGACGGCATTTGAGGCATCCGGCAAATGGCCAAATTGGACCGCCACAGACCTTGATCGCGAAGGCCCGTGCCCTCCCCATAGAACCGATAAACTTCTTCAGCAAAAGGCTGGCTCTGCGCGTGATAGTAATGAACGCTGAACCCTTCTTGCTCGCGGGGATCAACCCCATCGTCCGTGGCGTCGCAATGGAGACTCAGATAAAGCTGCGACCGCGCCCCCCACGCTTGGTCCACACGATCTTGAAGGGATAACTCTTTTGTTCCATCTTGAACCATAAAAACTTCGGCGCCTCTGCGCTCCAATTCTTTTCTAAGAGCTTTGGCGACCATTAAATTGACCGAGGCTTCCGTGTTACCCCACGGTCCGATCGTTCCATAACTTAGATTGGAATGCCCCGCATCCACCGCCACGCGCAAACCTTTAATCCCTTTGGAACCCATGAGGACCGGATGATGGCGAATTTCTAAAACGAGTTTTAATCCTTCGTATCGAACATCATATCCCCATCCCACTTGATTTTTAAGTTTGATATCGAGCGTGTAGGTATCTGAATTATTTTGCACCCAGGAGATATCCCTGATGGCGCTGAATTTTGATTTGAAGCGAATTCGGTCGGAGTCCGCGATCACGCCAAAGAGAGTGAGACGAATTCGGTCGGGATCGGTCGACTCTTCTACTCGGTGGGCATGGCGATACGTAAGAGGCAATTCGACAATGGTGCTGGCCGGCGTCGCGTCAATTCGAATGTTCCGGGAAACGCTTCGCGGCGCGGCCGTTCCCGCCGGTAATTCAATCGCGGAAGACTTTCTGATCCATCCATCATCCGTCGCGCCCAAATAAACCCGGTAATACTCTCCGGATTCTCCTATCACTTCAAGCCGGACCCCCTCAAGAAGAAACAAGTTATATCCCAAATCGGTGGAAGGCCCCGTCAATAAAGTTGTGCGCTCTTTAAGTTCCACATAACGGGGGACGGCTCGGCGTTGAACCGTGACCTGTCCGGCTGATTTTTGACGAATTGATTTTCCGTCGGACCGCTTGAAAAGAAACATCACCTCGGCATTGTCAAAATTGTCCGAGGGTTGAATTTTATAAACGCCTTTATAAATTCCTTGGATGGTTCCCGGTTGCTCTCTCATCGGGT
>CAZJOE010000474.1:0-1751 GCA_964547555.1 uncultured Elusimicrobia bacterium
AGTGAGGATTGGGGCCGCCGCGAAATCCCATTTCCAGAAAAACGGTGTCTTTCTCTCCCTGTGGCCACGCGAAACGAATCTTCGCGTAATAACGATGTTTATCCATCAAATAATACTTGGGATCATGCAAATTAGGAATTTTGAGAGGAGTTTGTTGGAGGATCAGTTCACGAACTTTCTTCAAAAGTTTTTCGCGCTGGCCACCCGACTCATGTGGGCCACTGAAGTCGGGTCCGGTCGTTAGGATATCGATGTCTTCTGAAAAGCGGTCAATGAGATGCCAGCCCTTAGAAAGGCTGGTGCCACCCTTAAAAATGATCTTCCCTGCCAATTCATCGCTGGTGGCAAGCACTCGTAGAACAACCGTTACCCAATAGTCCTTGATAACAAGTTCGTCCGGGAGCTTGATCTCGGCGGCCGTGTTGCCAACGAAAGTTAAGAAATCAGGATGGTTTGCGAGAAAAATCATTGGCGGCAATTTTACTTAAAACCCCAATGCTCTGCGGTGGGCAATGCCTCGCGGACCCCTCGAAGTCGGTAAGTCGTCAGCTCGTTTAAACTTTTCTTGAGGCGACCCACTAATTCCTTTTTTTTAGGAGCATTCGGGTACAGATTTTCAATCAATGCGCCGAGCAAGGCACGAACGCGTGGCGGTTCCTTTAGCGCGAAACGAGTGAGATGATTCAAGTTGATTTTGTTGTCTCGGATCAACGCCTTGAACCTTTCCAGCGCCTCTTTGGGCGTTGCATCCGGGATATGGTCAATGTCCCGAAGCACATCAAGGAGCGTTTGCTCCTCGGCGGAGATTTTCGTCAGCTGTGTTCGTGGTCGATATCTGACCTTTAACGGAACGCCAAGAATCGATTTCTGATAAGTCGGACGATCGGCTGTCCGAGTGAGTGCGCCGACCATTTGTGTAGTGAAACCAAGACGATTAAACTGAGAAAGGCCGCTGTTGACGGTTTTGGTCCCATTAAGACGAAAAACCGCATCGGCCACTTTTTCTCGATTTGGGCGGCTTTTGCCGATGACGGTGTTTTTGGGGTGGGTGTCATGAAAAGATTATTGCTGGATACTGAAAACTGGAGATTTGACCCCTTTCTTTTGCTGGATACTGAAAACTGGAGATTTGACCCCTTTCTTGCTTTCTTCAGACCCCTTTCTTCATCTTAGTTCATCCTGAAGCCACTTCTGGCACGGCATCACACGAATTTTGACTCCGTCCTCTTTGATCGTTTCCTCTGTGTCCATGGTAATGATGGTGAGTTTGGGCACCTTGAGTTCCTCGGATGCCTGGCGAAGAGCGCGCAGTTCTCGTTCACGAGTTTTCAAGGCGGAAAGGTTTTGCGTCACCTGAATGAGCTCAAGATTCTTTGATCCTTCCCTTAGAAAAAAATCCACTTCTGTTCCAGAGCGTGTTTGGTAATAAAACAAATCAAGATTGGGCTTGAATCCGCGCCGAACGAGTTCAACGAAAACCAGATTCTCAAGCAAACGGGAATCGTTTGATGTTGTGGGCTGGGACATGGCTGAAATAAACCCGTTATCGTAGGCATAGATTTTGCGATCCGCCTTCAATCGAACCCGTGTTTTAAAAAAGTACGGCTGAAGATCGTGAACCAAATAAGCTTCGCGGAAATAGGTGATGAATTTCTGCACGGTTGCGATGGAAAGGGATCCAAGGGAACGCTCCAAGCTTCGCGCCGAAAACCGACTTGTGGCGTTATTGATGAGAAGATTCAGCAGATCAT
>CAZJOE010000475.1:0-1751 GCA_964547555.1 uncultured Elusimicrobia bacterium
CAAGGCGGCGCTCCTCAAACAGAATCAAAACAACATGAGCTATTCTGATTTTTCAAAAATGATCAGCCAGATCAAAGGACCGTTGGGAGAATCCATTCAGGTCCAAGAGGACGTTAACAAAGTCATCATCCAAATGCCGGATAAAATCCTTTTCTCAAGCGGGCAGGCCTCTCTCCATCAAGCAGCCAAAAGAACCCTTGAAGACGTGGCAAATTCACTTATGCTGGTAGACGGAGATGTCGTCGTGGAAGGCCACACGGATAATGTGCCGGTGAAGGGCGGGCGATATAAATCCAATTGGGAATTGTCGGCCGCGCGGTCTTTCAGCGTGATTCAAGCCTTGGCGCAGAAAGGAGTTCCCCAAAGCAGGCTGGCGGCATGGGGTTTTGGCGAAAACCGGCCCCTGGCCCCCAACCAGACGAATGCAGCGCGGGCCAAGAATAGACGAATCGAAATTGTGCTTTTGAAGAAGACAGCGAAGAATAAATAGGAGGAATGGAATGCCCGGTGAAAAGATCCTTATCGTGGATGATGATGACCAAGTCGCTTCCTATGTGAAACTCTCCTTTGCTCTTAACGGATACCAAGTCGATTGGATCAATGACGGCCGGCACGCGGTTGAAAAAGTTTTAGCGATGCAACCCGACGCGATTATTTTGGATTTGAAATTGCCGGGCATGAATGGATTTAGAGTTTGCGAACAATTGAGACTTGAACCTCGCACGCGGGCCATTCCGATTATTGTTGTGAGCGGCAGCTGGAAAAATGCCGAGGACCGAATTCGTTCCATTGAAGCGGGCGCCGATGATTTTTTAACCAAACCTTTTGACGCGCAAGAATTAATGGCCCGCATCAAGCGCATGTTGCAGAGAAAGAAAATCGATATGGGGCACAACCCTTTAACGGGACTTCCCGGAAATCTCGCCATCGAAGAAGAAGCTCGCCGCCGTCTCGCGAATAAAAAAGACTGGGCTTATGCCTACATTGACCTCGATAATTTTAAAGCTTACAACGACGTTTACGGAGTGAAGCAGGGAGATAAAGTTATTCGATTGTTCGCCGATATTCTTCTGCAAGCAGTTAAGCAATATGGAAATCCAGGAGACTTTGTGGGTCATGTGGGAGGAGATGATTTTATGGTTTTCTCGACGGCGGACAAGGCTCAGAAAACGTTCGAATGGATCGCGCAAAGGTTTGATGAACGCATCAAAGCCTATTATTCAGAAGCGGATTTAAAAGCGGGATGTATCACTGCGAAAGACCGTCAAGGGAACATCAAAACATTTACCTTCGTATCGGCGTCCATTGTTTATCTGCCTGATAATCAAATTGTGACGGATCAGTATCCGGTTCTCATTACGGCTCTCACCGAAATGAAATCCTATGTGAAACACACCATGCAAAGAAACGGCGGAAGCGTGGTATTTATGGACCGCCGTGTTCATACCGATCAACCCAAAATGACGCCCGTGCCACCCAACCAGACGCCTTTTAAAGCCGCTTAAGTTCACCCCTCCTAATCAAGCCGAAATCTAAATTAAAAAGGTGTATTGACTCAATTTAGGGCTTTTGTTATAACACCCCCAACCCCAGTGGATTGTCCTCATCGATTCTGCAGTGGTTCACTAAAACTCACGACTGGCTCTCGAAGAAGGGAGCCTTTTTTTGGCCCAGAGATTGGGCCGCCCAAAACTTGGTGCGGGTGTGGTTCAATGGTAGAATGCGAGCCTTCCAAGCTTGAGACGAGGGTT
>CAZJOE010000476.1:0-1748 GCA_964547555.1 uncultured Elusimicrobia bacterium
GTCTAGCCCGGATCAAAAAAGAGAATTGGAGAAAATATTAGGCACGCTCAAGGGCGATATTCTTGATTACGATTTAAATCAGATCAAAATGGATTTAACGAAAAAAATCGGAGATTCCCCCTCAACAAAAGATGAAATTAAAAAACAGGATTTGGATGAAATCCGGGCGCGGGCCCATCGGAAAATGACTGGAAATTTGCGCGGAGAAAAATTTGTGGATGTTTTGCTGCGAACAAAAGTCGAAACCTCTCAAGGAACCATTCTTCCCCTCCCCTTCGATATTTCCGAAGCGGAAGCGGATAATATTTCCAACGCGCTTGGCGCGGTTTCTGACGAACGCCACCCTGCCATCATTTTCGTCCGCACCGAAGAACAAGGGGTGAAGTTCAAAGATTCGCAGCATGTGACCGTTGTGGTGGAACCCAAGCTATATCGAGAGTCGGGTCTAAAGGGTCATTACACCATGGATGGATCAATCCTCTCTGGGTTGACTAAAAATGACAATTCTTATGATGGTATAAGCGCCTTTAGACTGGTGGAAACGCCCAGAGTCAGTTTCGATACTTCCGCGATATCGGATGAGCGTTTAAAAAATCCTCGGACCATTCTTTTGAATGATCTTTTAGAAGCGATTGTTATTGAATTTAAGTCTCTTTCCGACATAGACGAAATAGCCCGCCACATCAAATCTCAGGCGTAAACTGTTACAGCTTCTTTACCCATTCTTAAGGAAACCTTAAGACGGTTCCGGTAGCCTTTCCCTATACGTAAATATACTTTCGGGGGAGCTACCTAATGTTTGGTTCTAAGCGTCAGTTGCTGTTTAAATCGACTTCAATTTTCATATCAATTCTATTTGTTTCTCAATCATTTTTAAGCCCACTTTCCCATGCCGCTACTCTTGCTTCTCTTGCGCCTGCGATGCCTCGAGGCGTGGCCCAGCTGGTTGAGGAATTTAATGGTTCTTCTTCGCATCAAAGCGTTATTCATTTCCAGGATATCCACGACAGTATTCCCGCCCAAATTAACCTTTATGCGACCGTTCGCTCCCTTCATGAAGTTGCTTCAAAAGAAGGAAAAATGGTGGTCGTTGCTGTGGAGGGATCGAGTGGAGAATTGGACTCAGACACTGTTTCCCGCTTGTCCGATCAAACCGCCAAAGAAGAGGTGGGCGCTGGTCTTTTAAGAGCTGGGTATTTGCTCGGAGAAGAATACGCTGCCATCACGTCCAAACCGGGAGAAATCAAAATCATCGGGGTTGAAATTCCTTCGCTGTATGAAAAAAACCGGTATGCCAAAGAAGATTCTAAAGAGGCGCGTGAAAAAGCTTTACAAAACATTCGCTCCACAAAAGGCCAGCTAAAGGCCCTGGCCTCGCATTTGTTTAATCCGGCCCTTGATACGTTGGTCAAAAAACGAAGCGAAGTGAGCGCCGGAACATTTCCCCTTAGCGATTATTTGGTCAATTTGAACTCTCTTCGCCCTGCGATTATTGCCAAATACGCTCCTCTGTCTAATGTCGTCGAATTATCGGCTTTCCGGAAAAATTTCAACCAAGCCTCTGTTGAAAAAGAAACCGCCACTCTTTTGGCGGAAATCCCACCCCTCTTGTCTCAAGCCAAAGATCTTCAGGCTGGAAAAATTTCTTCGGTTCAGTATCTCAACCAGCTTTTAAAGAATTCAAAATTGGCTTCGCCTTCCCTCAAATCTTACGTCGCTTATTTGACCAAGATAGAAAATGCCCACAG
>CAZJOE010000477.1:0-1738 GCA_964547555.1 uncultured Elusimicrobia bacterium
GGCGCAGATGCGAAAAGGATTGTCTTTTCTCAGCTCCAAGATGTCAGCCATTTCACTCAGAATTTTTCCGACCAAAGAATTCATCATAAAGAATGTCCATTCACAGATGTTAAAAACCGAACCGCGTCTTTATAAGCATAAGGGCCGTTGTCGAATACCACGTAAGAATTTTGGTTGTTGCAGATTCGTTTAATCTTGGAAAGCTCCTCATCAATCAGCGGTCGCACGCTTCCCATCTTTCTTGTTCGACCAATTCGGAAATAACCCAATGAAGTTTTAAATGGATATTCCCGAAACAAGGGATTGGTCGATGGAACTATGGAAAGTGTTTTGGAAAGGTTTTCAATCAAGCTGAGTGGCCAATTAAAGGGAGTCTCCCAGACATGGGTGAGTCCGGTTTTGGGTAGCGATTTAAAGAAGGTTTGTAGTTTTCCGGCGGTGTCCGGCGTCGGAGCGGAGTTGGGCGGCAGCTCAAAAAAAATAACTTTCGTTTTCAAAATGGAAGCCGCCTTAAACACCCGGTCAAAAGAATGCCGGTCGAAAGCTTTAGCGGCAAGAACAAATTCAAAATTCTGAGGCGCTTCCTTCTTCCAACGATCCACCGTGGTAGGCCGCGGCGAACGGTCGCGAAACTTATCCAACTCCACCATCGGAAATTTCAGATGGTAAGCCTTTTGAGCGGCGGCGAAACCGGCACAACCGATCTTGATTTTAGTTTGTTCATGCATTGGAGTCGGCATTTTGCTAAATAAACATCATGTGCGGTATCTGCGGTCAAGTTAGTTGGGGCAATGCGCCTCTTCCCGAAAAGGATCTTTTAGAACGGATGAATCGGACCTTGTCGCATCGGGGGCCGGATGATGAAGGGTATTTTATAGAGGGATCCATCGGATTGGCCATGCGGCGGCTGGCGATTATTGATTTGGCGTCGGGGAAGCAACCGATGACCAATGAAACCGATGATGTGGTGGTGGTTTATAACGGCGAGACTTATAACTACCTGGAATTACGAGAAGAACTCACCAAGTTGGGCCACGTTTTCAAAACCCATTCTGATACTGAAGTTTTGGTCCATGGTTATGAAGTATGGGGCGACGAAATGCCCGCCAAACTCAACGGCATGTTTGGGTTTGCCTTGTGGGATAAAAAGAAAAAGCGGCTGCTTCTGGGTCGCGACCACATGGGAATCAAACCACTTTATTATGCGCTTTTCCCCAATCGCTTGGTCTTTGGATCTGAAATTAAAGCCATTCTCGAAGATCCTTCCGTTCCGCGCGACATCGACGCCTTCGCCATCGATGATTATTTGTCGATGCGGTACATTCCAACACCGCGTTCGATTTATGCCTCCATCCGCAAATTAGAACCTGCAACCATTTTGATCTGGGAAAATGGAAATGTCCGCTTTAAAAAATTCTGGAAACCAAATCCGCCAGAGATTCAAGATAAAGGACTTTCTTACTATTTAGAAAAGACGGACGCTTTATTGGCGGACGCGGTGAAGCGGCAAATGATCAGCGATGTTCCTCTCGGCACCTTCCTTTCCGGCGGTATTGATTCCCCCACCATCAGCTATTACGCCAAAAAAGAAAAGAAAGATCTTCTCACATTCAATATCTACTTTTCTGACAAATCATTTTCAGAACGCAAAGAAGCAGCTCTGGTGGCCCGTCATTTGGGAACGGAACATATTGAGAAGGAAGTGACGCCCCATATCTTGGAAATAATTCCCAAATTG
>CAZJOE010000478.1:0-1731 GCA_964547555.1 uncultured Elusimicrobia bacterium
GGAATCCATCCCCTTGGCTGAAACCGCCACACGCGTGACGGAACTTTTCGCGCCCCAAGCCAGAGGAAACGGCGTTAAATTAAACGTCAACGTGGTCGGCGGCGAATTGCCGGATATTGTCGTGGACCCCAATTTAATTGAACGGGTCTTCATTAATTTAATCGGAAACGCCCTCAAATTTACCACCGACGGAGGAACCATCACGGCCCAGATGGAGAACTTTAACGACCAAGTGAAATGCGCGGTCATTGATACCGGGGAAGGCATTCCGGCCAATTATCTGACCAAAATATTTGATAAGTTCCGGCAGGTGGAAGGCCACTACAAAGGGGGCGCCGGGCTCGGACTCACCATTTGCAAACGCATCGTCGAAGCGCATGGAGGCCAGATCTGGGTGGAATCTGAAGTAGGCAAAGGCTCCTCATTCATCTTTACCCTCCCGCGAGGGTTGATATCAAATTCACAAAAGGAAAAAGCCGCTTAATGAACACAACTCTTCGTCTCATCGGAATGGGTTTCATCATCGCGTATTTTTTGGGAACAGCACACGCCGAGGATTATCAAGAGATCACGGTGGCTTCTGGCGAAACCTTATGGGCCCTCTCCAACAAATATTTAAAAGATCCCCGAAAATGGCCGGAGATTGTCAAAATCAACAACCTTCAAACGGCCGATCCCACCATCGCCCTTCCCGGCAGCAGACTTAAAATTCCTCTCGCGTTGATCAAAGACGAATACAGAAACGCGCTGCTCCTGGACACGATTCCCGAAGTCCGTTACAAAAGAAAAGGAAACTCCGACTGGAAAGACGCAAAGAAAGACATGCTTCTCAATTATGAAGACAGCCTGCGCACCATGGAAGGCGCGCAAGCGAAAGTGCGGTTTCCCTCCAAAGAAGTGGTCCAAATCAATGAGAATTCCTATGTGGTTTTAAAGCCGGAAAAAATTCTTCAAGAAGTTCAACTTCTTAAAGGCGACGTCCGCGCTTCGCGCGCGAAAGTGATCATGCCTCAAGGGACCGTGGTCCAACCCAAAGGGGGCAAGTCCGACTACCAAGCCAAAGTCAGGGAAGATGAAACGGAAGTGGTTTTCGTTTATAAAGGAAAAGTAGATGTCACCGCCAAGGGAAAAACCGTGACGGTCCATGAAGGTTTCGGAACCGAGGTCCTCAAATCACAAGCGCCCAAAACGCCGGTGGCGCTGTCAAGCTTTCCGGATTTCGATCCCGCGGAAATGACCACCACCGCTCCCCCCACTTCGGTTGACATATCAAAGGGCATGGTGTCCGTGGCGCCTCCTGCGAAGAAAGAGGAATCTCAGGCGGGCAAATCAAAAGCGCTCATGTCGAAAGATATTTTGGTGAACTATAAACTGCAATTGGCTTTGGACGCGAAGTTTTCAAAAGTGATGTTGGATAAAAGGCTTCCCACCGGAACCACCTTTGATTTAAAAAATGAAACCATCCCCGATGGGACCTATTTTATGCGCGTCGCTTTCGTCGATGCGATGGGAAATCTGGCCCCTTATTCTCAGCCGAGCAAAGTGATCAAAGATTCCAAGCCGCCTCAAATTTTAAGCTTGGCCCCAGAAAACGGGCAGATATTTACAGGTGAAGAATCGTACTGTGACATTATCGGAACCGTGGAAGGCGCGACGGTATTGGCTGTTAATGACGAGGTGCTGTTCATTGGACCGACGGGGCGGTTCAACAAATTTATTACACTTCAGGAA
>CAZJOE010000479.1:0-1716 GCA_964547555.1 uncultured Elusimicrobia bacterium
CGGTGTCCCTGCTTCACAAATTTTTGTTTCATCTTACTGCACGATCCATGACAACGACCTGTTCTTCTCTTATCGGCAAGAATCGAAAGGCGGGGGGGTCATCGTCGGACGACAGTTGTCCGTGATCGGTAGGAAATAAGGGAGAGATTATGTCGCGCGATTTTGTTTTTACCACAGTAAAACTCGGAAAAATTCTCGCCAATAAAAAGCAGATCCTCAAAGACATTAGCCTGTCCTTTTATCATGGGGCCAAAATCGGCGTCATCGGTTTAAACGGTTCAGGGAAAAGTACCTTGCTGCGCATTATGGCCGGTGTCGACAAAGAATTTATCGGCGAAGCGAAAGCTGGAAATAAAGTGACCGTTGGATTTTTGGAGCAAGAACCCAAATTAGATCCCGCCTTGTCGGTCAAAGACAATGTCGCACAGGGCCTTCAGCACATCACCGATCTTTTGAAGCAATACGAAGAAATCAGCGGCAAATTCACCGAAGGCATGGATCCCGATGCCATGGACAAACTTTTAAATAAACAAGCGGAGATCCAAGAAAAAATAGAAGCCGCCAATGGATGGGAATTGGACCGGACGCTTGAAATTGCCATGGACGCGCTTCGTCTTCCGCCGGGAGACGCCGAGGTGAAGAACCTTTCCGGTGGAGAAAAGCGTCGCGTTGCCCTTTGTCGTCTTCTTCTTCAATCGCCTGATATTCTTCTTTTGGACGAACCCACCAACCATTTAGACGCCGAAAGCGTGGCCTGGTTGGAACGGTTTCTTAAGGAATACAAAGGCACCGTTGTCGCGGTGACGCACGACCGTTATTTCTTGGACAACATCGCCGAATGGATTTTGGAACTTGATCGCGGCATGGGGATCCCCTGGAAGGGCAATTACTCTTCTTGGCTGGAGCAAAAACAAAACCGTTTGGCCCAGGAAGAGAAAACTGAAAGTGTGCGCCAGAAAACATTGGAACGCGAGCTGGAGTGGATTCGTATGAGTCCCAGCGGTCGTCAAGCCAAAGGGAAAGCGCGGGTGGCCCGGTATGAAGAACTGCTCGCCAAGGATTCCGCCAAGATGGCCGACAGCTTGGAAATTTATATTCCGCCCGGACCTCGGCTGGGAGACGTGGTGGTTGAAGCCAAAGATTTGTCGATGTCTTTTGGGGACACGCTTCTGTTCGAAAATGTGAACTTTGTTATTCCGCCAGGAGCCGTGGTGGGAATCATCGGCCCGAATGGAGCTGGAAAAACCACGCTCTTCCGTATGATGACGGGGCAGCTTAAACCCACCGCCGGAATCTTAAAGCTCGGCGATACGGTTAAAACATCTTATGTGGATCAATCCAGAGAATCCTTGGTGGCCGAGAAGACCGTTTGGGAAGAAATGTCGGATGGCCTCGATGTCGTGACGCTGGGTAAAAAAGAAATCAACTCGCGTGCCTACTGTGCGAAGTTCAATTTTTCAGGGCAGGACCAGCAGAAGCGGGTCGGCAGCTTGTCCGGCGGAGAACGGAACCGGGTTCATTTGGCCAAGATGCTGAAAGAGGGGGGAAACTTATTACTTCTTGACGAACCTTCCAATGATCTCGACGTCAATACGCTGCGCGCTCTTGAAGATGCCATCCTGGAATTTGCCGGATCCACCATCGTCATTAGCCACGATCGATGGTTCTTAGACCGAATTGCGACGCACATCCTGGCCTTCGAAGGGGAGAGCCAAG
>CAZJOE010000480.1:0-1710 GCA_964547555.1 uncultured Elusimicrobia bacterium
AGTGGTAGAAGGAACCATGTCCAAATCAGATTTCCTCGATTGCCTGATCAAAGGAACAAAAGCCTACGCCAAACGCCAGCGTACCTGGTTTCGAAACAAAGTTGTGCCCACCTGGTTTGAGTGCGATGAAAAGACGAAAAGTAGTGAAATAGCTTTGAAGATGAAGGATTTTTGTAATCGTCTGAATTGATATACTTCCGCCATGTTTGAGAAAGTCATCACCATCGGCCTGAGAAAATCAGGCATGCGCGCCACCCTTTTCCAATCACACATGGACGAATTGCGGCGCCTCGTTGAAACCGCGGAAGGGGAAGTTGTCGAAGAATTTTCTCAGACCCGCCCCCATCCGAGCCCTTCCACCTATATGGGCATCGGAAAAATCAAGGAAATTTCAGACCGTGCCAAAGCGCTTAAGATTAAAACTATTATTTTTGATAACGACCTCACCGCTTCTCAACAAAAGAAGATCGAAAAAATTATTCCGGCCAAAATTGTGGACCGCACCCGGCTCATCCTGGATATTTTTGCCAAACGCGCGCGGACCAAAGAAGGACAGCTTCAAGTTGAATTGGCCCAGTTGAATTATTTGGTGCCGCGACTCACCGGATCGTGGCGTGGATATTCCCAACAATCGGGAGGAATTGGAACCAGAGGCCCTGGAGAACGAAAGATTGAAGTGGAACGCCGCTATGTGCGCGAACGAATCAAACATTTGAAAGCGGGGATCGATGAAATCAGGTCCCACCGAAATTTAAGCCGTGTGAACCGCGCGTCAGTTCCACTTCCCCAGATCGCGCTCGTGGGATACACCAATGCGGGGAAATCAACTTTGCTTAATTCCTTGGTGGGGGACAAAGACGCGGTGTATGCGGATGACAAACTTTTCGCCACGCTTGATCCAACCACAAGGCGCGTGCGATTGCCGGCGGGACGAACAGTTCTTTTTACAGACACCGTCGGATTTATTCAGAACTTGCCCCAATCTTTAATGGCCGCTTTCCATGCGACGCTCGAAGAAATGACACGGGCCAATTTATTGATCCACGTTGTAGACGCCACCGCGCCCAATCAACAAGAACAAGTTAAAACCGTTTTGGATGTCATTAAAAATTTGGAAGCGGACAAAATCCCGATGCTCATCGTTGCCAACAAAGTGGACCTGCTTCCCATCTCGCAGCGAGAACAACTTAGAAAAGCCGGCGCACTTCCCATTTCAGCCTCAACCAAAGAAGGTCTCAACCAATTTTTATTGGCCGTCGAAAAACAGCTTTCCCAATCCTTGCTGGATGTCACGTTCGAGCTTCCTTATTCAAAAAGAAATTTGCTGGGCCATATTTATAAAACAGCCCACGTCATTTCTGAAAACTCCACGGAAAAAGGCTCCGTGCTTCATGTTCGGTTGGACCAAAATAATTGGGAAAAACTTCAACATCAATTAAGAATCGAGGCGGCCGCGTGAAAAAGAAAATTCTCACCTTGGCGAATCAAATCACCATCTTTCGGATCATTCTCATTCCCGTTATTGTGATCCTCATGATCGAACGACAAACCGCGGCGGCCGCGATTCTCTTTGCCTTCTCCGTGTTCACCGATCTTCTGGATGGCATGGCGGCGCGCTTGATGAAAGAACAAACGGCCATCGGCGCGTTTCTCGACCCCCTGGCGGATAAAATTCTTCTCACGGCGGTCTATCTCACTTTGGCGTGGTTG
>CAZJOE010000481.1:0-1705 GCA_964547555.1 uncultured Elusimicrobia bacterium
AAGATTGCCCTTCCATGAACTTATCTCAAGCGGTGGCCGTCACTGCTTGTGCCATCAGAGCGGACAAAAATCTTCCGGCGGGAAGATCCGTCATTACTGAAAGTATCGAGGTCCAACAACTGGAACGTTTGGTGGGTCGCGCCTTAAAAACTTTTACGGAGGCCGGCCTCCTCAAAGGATGGGATCCTGTCCGAAGCGAAGCCCGCCTGCGCAAAGCGTTTTACCGTTGGAACCTAACTGAAGTTGATATGGCCATGCTGCATGGTCTTTTCAGCTGGGTTCTCAAAAGGACACCTTAGGACTTTTATAATGCCCAATATAAAAACCATCACCATTGTCTTCATCACCCTTTTTTCCGGCCTTTTTTTATTGAACGTTGTGCCCGGCGAGAAAAAAGTGAAATACATGTTGGAACCTCAATATGAAATCGGCAGCGCTCAATTCATTCGTTCGATGGGCCATTTATTGGGACCCGTGCTGGTCGAAGGAAACCAAGTAACAGAACTGGAGAACGGCGACCAAATTTTTCCCGCCATGTTGAAAGCTATTTCCGAAGCGAAAAGGTCCATTACCTTTGAAACCTATATCTACTGGTCGGGAAATGTCGGAGAAAGATTTTCCCATGCTTTATCAGAGCGGGCCCGTTCCGGCATTAAAGTCCATGTTCTTTTGGATTGGGTGGGCTGTGGAAAAATGGATAAAAAATCTTTGGAAGAAATGAGAAAAGCGGGTGTTCAAGTGGAATATTACCGGCCTCTCCGTTGGTATCACTTGGCCCGCCTCAACAACCGCACCCACCGAAAAATTCTCGTGGTGGATGGGAAAATAGGATTCACCGGCGGGGTTGGCATCGCCGACAAATGGGACGGCCATGCGCAAGACCGAGATCACTGGAGAGACATTCATTTTCAAGCGGAAGGTCCTGTGGTGGCCCAAATGCAGGCCATTTTCATGGACAACTGGATGAAAACCAAAGGGATCGTGTTGGATGGCGAAGATTATTTTCCTCCTCTTCAATTTAAGGGAGATATCATGGCCCAAGTTTTTAAAAGCTCATCCAGAGAAGGCAGCGAAAGCGTGCGCCTGATGTATCTCATGTCGATCGCTGCCGCTAAAAAAACTTTACGTTTTTCTAATTCATATTTTGTGCCGGACAATTTGGCGATTGAAACGTTAATTGCCGCTCAAAAAAGAGGCGTAAAAATTGAAATCATTCTTCCGGGGAAAGACAGCGACTCCCAAATCACCCGGCTCGTGTCCCGCAGTTTGTGGGAAAAGATGCTTAAATCGGGCATTGATATTTACGAATACAAACCAACCATGTATCACTGCAAGGTCATGATCGTTGACGATGCGTGGGTTTCCGTCGGCTCAACCAATTTCGACAACCGGTCGTTCCGGCTTAACGACGAAGCCAATCTTAATCTGCTGGATGCCGATTTTGCGGCCAATCAAATTCGTATCTTTGAGCAGGATAAAGCCCATTCCAAACAGGTCACGATGAAAGAATGGAAGCGCCGTCCTTGGACTGAAAAAATATTGGAAAACCTTTCTCGACTCCTCCGTTATCAAGTTTGATAAAAAAAATTTCATATGGGTTCTCCCTTCTCATGGGAGTCGCGATGGTTGCCTCAGCTGAACCCGTCCAATCCGAACGACGCCCGGAAATTCCGCTGGCTTCCATTGAAAGTCGATTTTTCCCGGA
>CAZJOE010000482.1:0-1679 GCA_964547555.1 uncultured Elusimicrobia bacterium
GGTCCGTGGCCGCAAGAAAATTTTTACCAGCTTGAAACTTAAACCCCAAACGAATATCCCGAGGATAGTGATCGGATTCGGAACGTAATTTTATTTTTGGCGCCCACAAGTTTCGGGCGGCCGCGCCCATTTGGACGCGAGGGTGGATTGAATAGAGAAGACCGATATCAGCGCCGTACCCGGTCCCACTGCGCGTGTCGATTTTTTGATTGACGATCTTAAATGTCGTTCCCAATGACAAACGTTGATTCATTCTAAATCCATTACCGAGGAGAATTCCGGTTTCGGATTGATCATAAGTTCCAAGCTGGACCCCTCCGACTCGTTTGTCGAAATCTTTGGACTGAAGGGAAACAATTCCCAACCCGAAAGTCCCATAGTCCACTGTCGGAACAGCGAAATTGAGAACACCAAAATTGGTGTCTTCTTGAAGAACGGAATAAAGCCCGATGAAATTTTTCCGGTCCAATTGAGACAAGCCAGAGGGATTCCAATACACCGCGCTGGCGTCATTGGCCACACCGACATGGGCACGCCCCATCGCCAGAGACCGGGCGCTGGCCGCGAAATCAAGAAAAACTCCGGCCTGTCCGCCATCCGCTTTTGAAAGGCCGAGATCGACAGCGCGAGCGCCCGTCACCATCGAAGCCGCCAAAATAAAAATAAGAGAAAGGCGGGATCTCACTTGACCACCCCCACCTTATATTTGGTTTTGCTTTCATTCCCCTGAGGATCCATGGCGACGATTT
Organism: uncultured Elusimicrobia bacterium; assembly: GCA_964547555.1. Classification (GTDB taxonomy): domain Bacteria; phylum Elusimicrobiota; class Elusimicrobia; order F11; family F11; genus CAZJOE01. The sequence continues at coordinate 750 of CAZJOE010000482.1, forward strand.
GAAGGATGTATCCGCCATTGGCGACCACATGGCCTTCACCGTTCCGTCCGTTCCAACGCACATTGTTGCTGCCGAGGAAACCGCCATTCATGGTTGGCGAAAATTCCATTTTTCGCACCAAATTGCCGAAAAGATCGTAAATCACAACCGTGACGTCGCTGGGTTGATTCAACGTGTAATAAAGATTGGTCCCCACGCCCACGTTCGGATTGAATGGGTTGTTGTCGCAGAAAACACCGGCGATTCCCGACGCCGAAACAGGAGTAGAAACGATTTTAAAAGTACCAAGAGATGAAATTGGAACATCAATGGACCGCGTCCCAATCGGACTCACATCGGAAGTCTTCCCGATTTGATTTCCACTGGTTCCGATCGGACGCCAAATGTTTCCCTCATCCAATCCTTGAATTTGAACGGCGCGATTTTGTTCATCCGCTTGAGCGGGCGGAGGAGGCTTGAGCTCCGCATAAACCAATCGGGACGGCTGGAATAATTTCGTTATCTTGGGTTCAAGCTTGGTAATTCCATAAACTTCAAAAGGACCGGCCAGCTCCCTTTCTGTTTCGGCGTTAAAAGAAGGAAATGACGTCGAGTTGGCCGGCCCAACCCGTATGATCTCTACAAACATGTCTTTCTCTAATGAGCCGGGGTTGATGACGACTTTAAACCGGGATTGATCTCCGATGTCTCGGTAAACTTCTCCCCCTTTATCGGCGGGTATCATGGTTGTAAATTTGTATTCACCGCTGACCAATTGAGGCGGGTCGGTATTGGTGAGAACATTCAAAACCCACGTGACCTGAGCATTGTCGGGAATATTCCCAGTAAAAATAAGCTTGTTCCCAGAAAGAGGGATCACCATTCCAGCCAAGGGAACGGGAGCGCCTCCATTGCTGCTGACAAAAACCGTCAAATAGGACGGCCGGATCG
>CAZJOE010000483.1:0-1660 GCA_964547555.1 uncultured Elusimicrobia bacterium
TCGTACTTACGGCGCGCCGGACTGGTGAAGCGCCGAAGAGAGGGCCTTTGGGTTCACTATTCATTAGAGAAGCCATTGGGAGAGTTTCATAAGCGGCTCTTGTCCTGTCTCGACTGTTGTCTTGAGGACGTTCCCTCGTTAAAGCGGGACCGGGACCGACTCAAAGCAGTGAATAAGAATGAGAAGGCGTGTTGTTGATATTTTTTTTGGAGTTTATATCTGTATAAGCAGATTTAATGGGAGGACGAATGAAGATTGAAGAACAAATGCCTGTTGGGTGTCCGACCAATCTGTCGGGTTCATCTGGCGTATCCAGACGACTGTCGTTTCTGGACCGTTATCTAACTTTATGGATTTTTGCCGCGATGGCTACGGGTGTTGGTATTGGTTATTTCATTCCGCAAGCCAATAATTTCATCGATTATTTCTCCGTTGGCACGACGAACATTCCCATCGCCATTGGCTTGATCCTCATGATGTATCCACCCTTTGCGAAAGTACGGTATGAGGATATGGGCGAGGTTTTCCGAAACAAAAGATTGCTCGGCCTGTCGCTCCTTCAAAACTGGCTGATTGGGCCCATTCTCATGTTCATTCTGGCTGTCGTTTTTCTGCATGGATATCCCGAGTATATGGCGGGGCTGATCATGATTGGTCTCGCCCGTTGCATTGCAATGGTGATTGTGTGGAATGAATTGGCGAAGGGTGATACTGAATATGCCGCCGGGCTGGTTGCGGTTAACAGCGTTTTCCAAGTTCTCTTTTACAGCGTTTATGCTTGGTTTTTTATAACGGTGCTTCCGCCCTTGTTTGGGCTGAAAGGCGCGGTGGTACATATCACCATTGGCCAGATCGCCCAAAGCGTTTTCATTTACCTGGGAATTCCTTTTATCTTAGGCGCTCTGACCCGTTGGGTCGGAGTAAAAATGAAAGGAGCGGACTGGTATCACCGCAACGTTGTTCCCCGCATCAGTCCCATCACGCTCATTGCGTTGCTGTTCACGATTGTTGTGATGTTCAGCCTGAAAGGAAAATTGATCGTCACTATTCCCATGGACGTGGTTCGGATCGCCATTCCGCTCCTGATCTACTTCGTGTTGATGTTTCTGGTTTCCTTTTGGATGGGAAAACGAGCGGGAGCCGACTACAGCAAAACCACCACGCTCGCCTTCACCGCTGCGAGCAATAATTTTGAGCTGGCCATCGCGGTGGCCGTGGCGGTGTTCGGTCTTAATTCCGGAGCCGCCTTCGCCGCGGTGATTGGTCCTTTAGTCGAAGTCCCCGTCATGATTGGGCTCGTCAACGTCGCTTTTTGGTTTCAACGTCGTTACTTTAAAACTGTTGTCTAAATAGGAGAGTGAGACGATGAAGCCGAAAGTTCTGTTTGTCTGTGTTGAAAATTCATGCCGGAGCCAGATTGCCGAGGGATTTGCCCGAATGCTTGGGAAAGACGTTATCGATGCGTGGAGCGCCGGTTCAAAGCCGTCGGGAAAGATTAATCCCACAGGCATCGATCTGATGAAAGAAAAGGGAATTGATTTGGGCCTTCATTTGTCCAAGGGATTGACCGACCTTCCTCAAGTTAAATGGGATTACGTCATCACCATGGGATGCGGCGACGCGTGTCCGTTTGTGCCCTCCACACTGAAAGAGGATTGGG
>CAZJOE010000484.1:0-1643 GCA_964547555.1 uncultured Elusimicrobia bacterium
ATAAAAGGACTGCTTAGAAAAATCGAAAAGTTTCAAAAGTTGGACCTTGGGGAATCGGATTCTAGAATATATCCAAAAATGTTCTCGCCCCTTATTATCGAAGAAGACGGGGAGCGAAGTATAATTTTGGCGCGCTATCATATGCGTCCTTCCTATGAGGGTGAAGATTTTGATAAATCCCATGATGGTTGTTATAATGCCCGTCAGGATTCACTCCTAAATGTAAAGTTCTGGAAAGAGACACTGGGTAAAAATCACGGCATTTTACCCATTACAAAATTCTTTGAAAATGTTTATAAAAATGTCGACGGTAAAATGCAAAATCTTGTCTTGAGTTTTGAGCCACGTGAAGGTGGTGATGTGGTGATACCCGCTCTCTATGACCACTGGAAAAAGGGCAAAGACGAATTTGACTCCTTTGCTATTATTACTTCCGATCCCAATCCCGAGGTTAAGGCAGCTGGGCATGATCGCACTCCCATTGCTCTGAAGGATGAAAATATTGAAACTTGGTTAAAACCGAATTCCTTGGATAAAAAAGAATTTATTGAATTCTTAAACGATAAACGTAGTTTCTATTTTGAACATTCGGCTGTAGCTTAGGGACCATGGCGCTAACTAAGATTGACCCCGTTTGCGGAATGACGGTTCACACCCCCAAATTTGTTTCTCACCGAAATAGTGAAGAGTTTTGGTTTTGTAATCCTAAATGTAAGGATAAATTCGATAACCCGAAAAATTTGGCCTTGGATAATTCTGCCATTTATACCTGCCCAATGCATCCTGAAATTGAAAAAGTCGGACCTGGATCTTGCCCCATATGTGGAATGGCACTAGAGCCAAAAGAGATTTCTGTTTCTGATGATAGGCCGGATCCGGAACTTTTAGATTTCACTCGACGATTTAAATTATCCGCAGGCCTTTCGATACCGCTAGTGATTTTTGCCATGGCTGAATTGGATTTTCATTGGGGTAATTGGATTCAATTTGTATTGGCGACTCCAGTTGTGCTTTGGGGTGGGCTTCCCTTTTTTGAAAGAGCATTTTTGTCTTTAAAAACTCGAAATTTAAATATGTTCACTCTCATTGGCCTAGGAACCGGAGTTGCCTATTTTTTTAGCGTGGTAGCAATTGTTTTTCCCAATTTATTTCCACAAGAATTTAGAAATCATGGCGGCCAAGTGGGAACCTATTTTGAGGCTGCCGCGGTTATAATCACGCTTGTCTTACTTGGACAGATTTTAGAATTACGTGCTCGAGGACAAACAAGTTCTGCCATTAAGGCACTTCTAAAATTGGCCCCCAATAGTGCTAGAATTGTGCGAGACGATGGACGCGAAGAAGAAGTGGAAATTTCTCAGATACATCCTGGCGACAAAATTCGAGTTCGCCCCGGAGAGCAAGTACCGGTTGATGGAATAATTTTGTCAGGTACAAGTTCAGTTGATGAATCTATGCTCACAGGGGAATCCATACCACATTCAAAAAATATTGGTGATCGAGTTTCCGCCGGAACTACGAATCAAACTGGCAGCTTTATTATGGAAGCTCAAAGTGTCGGACAAAAAACCCTCCTTGCGCAAATTGTCAGAATGGTAAATGAAGCGCAGCGAAGTCGGGCGCCCATTCAAAGGCTTGCTGAT
>CAZJOE010000485.1:0-1594 GCA_964547555.1 uncultured Elusimicrobia bacterium
GAGCGTTCAAAAACAACGGCATTTTGGAGGATAAAACCATCGTTTTATTTTCTAAGTCAAAACAGTATTGCGCTTTCTGCACATTCAATCTCTCCGAGCGCAAGAAAAAATAAAAGCTCCTATAGACAAGCGGATACCAATCCGGATCATAAATGGGCTCAAATTTAAACTGCACGTTTTTTTCCAGATGAGTTAGTAAAGGCTCAACGCCTTCTAGATTCAAACCTCGAATAAACGTAAAAAGTTCTTTCCTCATTGCTTCAGCTTCCTCTGATCCGCCGATGAGATTGGGAGCCGTTTCAATTCGAGACTGATGAGCTGTGATCCGTGGCAAACGGACCGTAAAACCCAAACTCGATTTGATCCGGCTTTTCAAACCAGAAACTCTCTCAACCAAGTTGGTCAATCTAAAGAGACGTGCAAGGATGATGGGAAGGAAAAAAAGAGCTATGAGGACTGAAAGAGTCCCTCTAAAAACAGCTCGCAGTATTCCGTAAAACTTGGTACCCACAAATTGAACTCCAGATAATGGAAATAACCACGCCAAGTAGATGGATTTGCGAAAACTAAATTGTGAGAAAAGAATTTTATCGCTGACATCATTTTCATCGGGAGAAACGGAAAAATAACGCCCCAATGGATCTGATACCGGAATTCCAAGACGCTCATGGCGCTTTAAGATGTTTTGGCGAAGACGCTCCGCCATCCAAGGGCTTCTGGGGCGGGGTTTTTTAACAGGAAGAGAAAGCAAATCGAATAAAATTTGTGCTCCGGGATGATCGAGCGGAATCTCTCCCTCCTTCAATTCTTTCAGCAAAAGCTGCCACTGAGAAATTTTTAAAACAGGACGTTCATCGGCCCAACGTTTGCGAATCTTTTCTAAAACATCCCTCAATTTGGATTCACGTGGAATTTTTTCGAGGACCGTTTCGTAAATGTAAATGCACCACAACGGCCTACGAGAGACGTCAAAAGTTTCCTTCGCTAGACTTTCTCTCAATGCCAGCCGAACTTCCCGCCATGAACTTTCCGACGTTAAAGTTTCTCTGCCATAGGGGAAAGTAGAATAAGGAAGAGGTTTTCCACTTCGTTGGGCCTGTGCGCGCAAATTAATTTCAAGTCCCGTATAAAATGGGCCGATGAAATATCCGAAACCGGTCATGAAAATGACTCCCGTCGTGACACCATTGATGAAGGATCCGATCAGAAACCAGAGAGCAGGGCTGAACAAAAACCGGCCGCCGTCTGAATCGACAAGGAAATGCAAGAATTTGGACCGGCCTCCGGGCCTGGCCCGGCCGACCCAAAGCGACCTCAACTCTTCCATTAACTTTTCCTGCTTAGGAAGCGTTTCGACATTCTCTTTTTCCCTTTTCATAGCAACGTCGAATTGCTGTTTGGCCCGGTAAAAAAGAATCATCATCGGAACTCGTATAATTTTCCAAAGTCCTTCAAAATCTAAATATCCATCGAAAACCTTTTCGAGGGATTTTTCAAATTGTTCTTCCGTTATCGAGTTGGTTATATAAGCGGAAAGAAGACCAGATATTTCATAATTGACGTGATGAGGCGTGGTCAATCTCGCGTCCCATGA
>CAZJOE010000486.1:0-1568 GCA_964547555.1 uncultured Elusimicrobia bacterium
GGCGTCGGTCTTTTTTTCCAAATCTGGAGCCATAGTAGACGGTGTTGACATTTCACAAGGAATGATCGATTTAGCACAAAAGCTCGCCATGCGATTTGGTGCCTCTCCTCGATTTAATAAAGCCCCCGTGGAACAGTTGCCCTTTGCTGACCAAACCTTTGATTTCGTTTATGGCTTCGGAATTCTTCATCACGTCAATATGAAGGCGGCCCTCAAAGAAGTTCGTCGCGTTTTAAAACCCGGCGGGAAAGCGGTTTTTATTGAACCGCTCCGTTATAATCCAATCGTGAATGTTTACAGATGGATGGCAACAAAATATCGGACCCCTGATGAAAAACCTCTTGGGATTCAAGATTTCCGTGATATTCAGAAAATATTTCCAAAAATGTTCCATCAAGAATGTTGGCTTTCAAGCCAACTTTTATTCTGCAGCATGTATCTTATTGAAGGATTGCATCCGAATAGTACGCCGTTTTGGAAGAGAGCTGTCTATGAAAGCCAGCGATATATTGGTTGGGTGTCACCGTTATTTGATTGCGACCGAATTCTAGCGCGATTGCCGCTTTTTCGTTGGCTCGCTTATAGCACGGTCATCTGCTTATCCGACTAGAAAGCGCCCCCACGGGGAATCGAACCCCGGTTACCAGATTGAGAATCTGACGTCCTAGGCCACTAGACGATGGGGGCAACGCTGGCGGAAAAAATAAAAATCATTGTACCACAAAGTTAGAATTGCCCTGCAGGGGCCGGCCCGTGACGATCGCCGGCCAGGGACTGGGGCCAAATATCCAGTTCTTCAAATAAGCTTTCCAAATATCATTCCCTTCCAGCGTGTCTTTATAAAAATAAAGGACCGCTCCGGATGATAAAGCTCGGGAGAGCAAAGGGTCGATCACCGAGAGTGCCTGATCTTGGTGCGTGTTGAAAAGAAGATCCACGGGGAGCGTGGTCCGCAGGCCGAAATAGCTGATATAAAATTTGAGGCTCGAATCCGGCTCGGAATTAACAAGAATGATATCTCCCGGCTGCGTCTCATCCTTAAAAGCTTGGGCCTGAACGAGGCTTGGGTTAAGGGCGGGATTGCTCAGCGCAATCTGTGAGGGAAGCTCCTGCTGGAATTGAAGGAAAACAGCCAGTGCAATAAATAAAGCCGCCAAGCGGGGGCGAACCGTCAGCAGTTCTTCAGCCAGAAGAACAAAAGGGAGAAGCAGAAATATCCGGAAAAAAATATTGATGGGTTCAAAGAAAAGGAAAAAAAAGAAATAAACAAAGGCCCATGTTGCAATTAAACGCAACCGCCCCTTCAAAGATGGAATCTTAATTCCACTTCCCGCCGCGGCCAGAAAGAGAAAAGACCAAGGAGATTTAAACAGGGAATGAAGCGTAATCCGAATGAAGGTCAGAGGATCAAAAGTATAAAGATTCTTGGTGCCGCCTTTCCCCGCACAAAAACTGATGAATTCCCGCCAGCTTCCAAGCGATTGATGGAGGACCGCTCCGCCGATATAGGAAGCGATCACGACCCCCGTGACGATCCCGATCAATTTCCATGTGTCCCGATGTTGTTT
>CAZJOE010000487.1:0-1564 GCA_964547555.1 uncultured Elusimicrobia bacterium
GTTGTGGAACGCGGAAAAATCATAAGTCCCACCCACCAGATCGGCATGTTGTATTGGACGGCAACCTATTTGGCTCTGCGAGGATCCCCCAAAACTGATTACGATTATATTGCGACAAAAAAATCGGTCCTCATGCGATTGGTGACAAGCTCCGAAATTTTTGACAAACGCGCGGAAGGCGCCAATGCCTCGTTGGTTTTATCTAGAAGTTATTTCGAGAACCACGGGCTGGAAATGGCGTTCGGTATTATGGCTCATGAGTTGGGCCATAATATTTATGTAACTCATGATTTGGGCAAGAACGAATTTCTGGCGGATTTGATGGCCCTTACGTTTTTTGAGCGAACTGGCCTCAAATCAGACTTCTTTTGGAACTATATCCTAGATAAAAGCCCCATCGCCGAAACGATTATTAACGGAGCAACCTTTGAACCCCATCAAGCAGCTCGGGCTCATTTAGTCCTTTTGAACGAGACCCGTAAAGCCAACACCCACACGTGGAGAGACGCGCTTAAGATTGCCATGCACATGGAAAAAACCTCCGCGCATTTATCGCTGGGAGGATTGGCGGCGATCATCGACCACAAACTCCAAGGCAAAATGGGTCTGCCGAATCTTCCGGATAATCAAGACGCTGAATTGTCGATTGTTCCCCGAGGATGGGCTCTTTTTGCGGAACGCCTTCATCTGGAGTTGTTGCATGAAGCCCTTTTGAAACTACCGGCGCGATCCTCCGATATGGGCCGCACCGCCGATATTGTCGATTCCCCAGCGCCCAAACGAGACAAACCCCGTTTGCTCTACCTCGAAGACCGTCCGGAAGTTCGCGATATCCAGATGATGCTGTTTAAAATGTGGGGCTATGACGTGATCGCCGTTGAAAACGGAGAAGAGGGAACCCAGGCGCTCGCGAAAGAGCCGGATGGATTTGACGCCATTGTCTCGGACATAGAAATGCCGAAAATGACCGGAATCGAATTTTACAACCACGTCAAATTAAAATATCCGTACTTCCTCAAACATTTTGTTTTCTACGCGGCCTACCATGAAGAAGATGACGTGCGCAACCAAACCGACCATTCCGTTATTATCGTTCAAAAACCTGACATTTACGGCCAATTAAAAACAAAAATCCAAGAGGCGGCCACCCCGGACTTGCCGCTGGCTTCCGGATTAATCATCTCCTGGATGTGGAAATGGGTACCCGAAGAGATTCTTAACTCCTGGTGGTTTCGAAGCACAGCAGTCCCGCTGGGGGAATTTATCGGTCTCCCTGGATTCGGATGGTTACTGGTTCCTGTAATCGGCCCCGTGTGGGGAATCCTTTTGGCCGGAATTCTTTTTGCATTGGCGCACGGCCTCCCCGGCCGCGGACAAACCTGGAAACAATTCCGCGGGCGGTCTCTGGCCGCCATTGCAATTTATCTCGTCACGTTTAGCCCCGTTCTTTTTGATCCTTCCATCCTGACTCATCTCGCCTCTGTTCCGGGGCTCGGTTCATGGATTGATTTTTCTCAAGCGCATCCTTATTGGGCGCAACTTCTCACCGGCATCGGTCTCCATG
>CAZJOE010000488.1:0-1549 GCA_964547555.1 uncultured Elusimicrobia bacterium
AGAAATTCTTGAGTCCTCCAATGAAGATTTGATGGGGCTCATCACCACCGCGCAGCGCGTGCGGGAAAAATATTTTGAGAAACGCGTTAAGCTCAACTATTTGGTGAACGTGAAGAGCGGATTGTGTCCGGAAGATTGCCATTACTGTTCCCAGTCGAAAGATTCCAAAGCGCCGATTGAAAAATATCCGTTGATGACGCCGGAAGAAGTTGTGGCGTCGGTGGAGCGCGGTCTTGAAGTCGGCGCCAAAAGAGCGTGTTTGGTGGCCAGCGGCCGGGGCCCGGGTTCCAGAGAACTCAATTCATTTTGTGATTCAGTAAAAACCCTTAAAGAAAAATATCCGCAAGTTGAAGTGTGCGCTTGTCTGGGGCTCCTCGCTGAAGGTCAAGCCGATCAGTTGAAAGACGCGGGCGTATACGCTTACAACCACAACATCAACACCAGCAAAGCCCACTACGAAAAAATTTGTGGGACCCACGGTTACGAAGACCGTATCGATACCATTGAGAAAACAAAGTGCGCAGGACTTTCTTCTTGCAGTGGCGTGTTGGCCGGTATGGGAGAAGAAAATTCAGATCTGATTGAAATGGCCATGACCTTGCGGGAAAAGAAAGCGGAATCCATTCCGGTTAATTTCTTGGTTTCCCACGAAAGAACGCCTCTTCAGGGAATGAACAATTTAAATCCGCAGCGTTGCCTAAGAATTCTTGCTCTCTATCGGTTGACCAACCCGTCGGCTGAAATTCGAATCGCTGGGGGACGCGAAGTGCACTTGCGACACTTGCAGCCGCTTGGGCTTATGATCGCCAATTCCATTTTCATCGGAGACTATCTCACCACCAAGGGTCAAACACCCCGGCAAGATTTGGAAATGATTCGGGATTTGGGGTATGAAGTTCAAGGCCAGCCGAAAGATTTTCTTGAAAAGTATTTGGGGCAACCCAAAGCCAGTTCGGAATTTAAATCTGAAAAGATCCAGGTTCCTGTCGGTTTATAGGAGTTCGGTTCAATGATTTCTCAACCAGCCGTTCTTATTACCGGCGCAAGCCGCGGCCTTGGACGGGCCCTTTCTCTCTCCTTTGCTCAGCACGGTTACGCGGTCGCTATTAACTTCCAGCAGAATGAAGCCGAAGCCCGGAAAACTTCTGACCTCGTTAAAAAATTTAATGTTCCCGTTCTAGAAATCAAAGCGAACGTTTCCAATTCCCAGGACGTTCAGCGAATGGTTTCCACCGTCCAGAAGGAGTGGGGACGGTTGGATGTTCTGGTGAACAACGCCGGATTGGTGCGCAATCAGCTCATCTCAAAGATGAGCGATGAAGATTGGCGTCGTGTCATGTCGGTCAATTTGGACGGAGTTTTTTACACGACACGAGCCGTGATTCCCGTCATGCGAGACCAAAAAGGAGGGGCCATCATTAATATGGCCTCTTTCGTCGCCCAAAAAGGAATTCGCGGCGCGGCCAACTACGCGGCGGCCAAAGCGGGCGTCGTCACGCTTACAAAAAACACCGCCATCGAAGAAGGTTCCTTTAATATTCGCGCCAAT
>CAZJOE010000489.1:0-1547 GCA_964547555.1 uncultured Elusimicrobia bacterium
TCCAAAAGTTTATCGGATTCGGCCCAGCTGATGAGCGATTCCCAAAAAAGCGTCGGAGAACGCCTGGACCGCGCGGCGGAAGTGGTCGGCAATGTTCAGCGGGCGCTGGGATCGCTCGACACCGCCACCAAACAGGTTTTCATGGTGGGAAAAGACATCGCCCAGCTTCAGGAAATTTTACGCGCCCCCAAATTGAGGGGGTCCCTGGGAGAACTTTTCTTAGGCGATTTATTGGCCCAAATCCTTCCTCCAAAAAATTTTACTCTTCAGCACGCGTTTAAATCCGGAGAAATTGTGGATGCGGTGGTTCGGCTGGGACGGTTGGTCCCGGTGGACGCCAAATTTCCCCTGGAAAACTTTAAGCGGCTTTTCCAAGTTCAAGATCCCCAAGAAAAAACACTGGCCCGCCGAAAATTCGTCATGGACGTGAAGCGACATATCGACGCTATTTCTTCCAAGTATCTTTTGCCGGATGAAGGCACTTATGATTTTGCCTTGATGTATATTCCAGCCGAAAACGTTTATTACGAAACCATTATCAAAGACGACAACATCTCCGATGATTCCTCCATCATGACCTATGCTTTTTCAAAACGCGTGGTTCCTGTTTCCCCCAATTCTTTTTATGCCTATTTGCATACCATCAGCCTGGGCTTGCGCGGACTTCAAATTGAAGAAAATGCGCGCCACATCATCGAACAATTGTCACGGCTTAACGGAGATTTTTCCAAGTTCAAAGATGATTTCTTGATGGTGGGAAAACATTTGCAGAATTCCCGGACCAAATTCGAGGATGCCGAAAAGCGCCTGATTCGTTTTGAAGACAAACTTATTTCAACATCGGACTCCAAAGTCGCTGAGACTTTGACCGATGCCGAATCAACCATCGAATCCCTTCCGCTGGCTTAAAGGCCGTCATTCCGGCGAAGGCCGGAATCCAGTCGTTTATTGCCCATTTGGTATGCGGTAAGTTAAGAAGCCAAAAAGGCTGGATCCCGGCCTTCGCCGGGATGACGGAGTAGGAAAAAATTAACAGGAGAGTTTATGTCGCAGAGAGTTTTTAATTTTAATGCCGGACCGTCGGCTTTGCCGCTGGAAGTTCTCAAACAGGCGCAGCAAGAATTTTTAGATCAAGGCGGCAGTGGGATGTCGGTCCTCGAAATGAGCCACCGTGATAAAAGCTTCCTGTCGATCTTGGAACGGGCTGAAAAGGGACTCCGCCGGACCTTGGGGATTCCTGACAACTATTACGTGTTGTTCTTGGGAGGGGGCGCCAGCCTTCAATTCTCGATGGTCCCGATGAACCTCGCCAAAAAAGGAAAACCGGTGGATATGATTCACACGGGAGCCTGGACCAAAAAAGCGATCGATGATTTAAAGAAGGGATTTGAATTTAAATTGGCCGGTTCCAGTGAAACATCCAAATTCACAAAGATTCCCAAAGCCGGCGAATTAAAATTTGATCCCAACGCTTCCTATGTTCATCTGTGCTCCAACAACACGATCGAAGGAACGCAGTGGAAAGAATTTCCCGACACGAAAAATGT
>CAZJOE010000490.1:0-1525 GCA_964547555.1 uncultured Elusimicrobia bacterium
GTGCGAACCAACGCCATTCTTTTAAATGAAGACCCGCCCAAAAGTTTAACCAGCACCGCCCAGGACTGCGTCCGTCCGGTATGAGCGTTCACGATGTCCCAGTTATTGGATTTAAGGGCTCGCCGTAAATCTAAAAAACCAGAAACGGGAATTGTTTTTAGTCCCCGCTCCCGGGCCATGGCTTCCGGCATCTTGGCCGGCAAAACGCCCACCACCACTTCTTGACCGGCCTTCTGAAGAAGTTCGGCCGCCTGAAGCGCGTAAGCCGTGAGACCCGAGTCCCAGGGTTCGTCGATGAGATGAAGTATTTTCATGAAGGGTCCATTGAGCAATCCATCGGTTCAACTGACAAATGAGGCAGCACGGCAGAAGCGGCGAACATGGCGGCGCTCACATCGAGGTCCATCATACATCGGTGGTGCTTCAGGGGACAGTCCGGATCGCCATGAAGTGTACACGGCCGGCATGTTAGATTAATCGTTTCCACCACGCGCGAGGTCGGCCGATAGGGCGCGAAACCAAAGCCACGAACGGTGGGGCCGAAAAGGACCACCAAAGGAATCTTAAAAGCTTCTCCCATATGTAAAAGCGCCGAATCGTTGGTCAATAAAAATTTCAGCTGAGAAACGACATCTTTTAGTTCCGAAAGCGACGTCTTTCCAATCAGATTCTTGTGATCCACGACCAAGCGCGGGACCATTTTTTCTCCGATAGAAATATCCGAAGAATCGCCCAACAACACGATGGTTGTATTGGGAAAAGCTCCCAATCGATTGGCAGATTCGGCGAATCGCTCCCAAGGCCACATCTTCGTGTTGTGCTTGGCGCCCGGAGCAATTCCGATTAAATTCCGGCCGGGAGGCAAATCGAATTTGGATAACACCGCTGGAACATCAGTCGTGAAAAGTTGAGTCTCAGTACTCACCACAGAAATATCCAGGCGAGGCAAGATACCCAGAATCCGCTCTCTCACCGTTTTTCTTAAATCGTTGGTTGAAAACTTAAAGAGGAGAAGAAGCCAGCGGGCCAAGGTCGCTTTGTGAACCGCAATCGCCAACGGAGGACCGGCCAAAACTCTTAAGAAATAGGAACGGAGATTGGCGTGAAGGTCGATGATGATGTCGAACTTCTCCTGGCCGATGCGTTTGGCCAATTCGGAGAAACTTTCTTTTTCCGAATCAAAACCAATAACACGGTCGATGGATGGATTGTTGGAGAACACGTCCGCAAAAACACTTTTGGTTAAAACAACAACTTCCCCTTCCGGCCAAGAGGCTTTTAAGCTCGGGAAGATGGCGGTCGTGAGGATGGCATCCCCCAGACTGGAAAAGCGAACCACCAGAATTTTCTTTTTCATTTTGTCATACCGATAAAAGCTCTCTGATCCCCTGGACAGTTCTATCCACTCCTCCTTGAGTAGAAGCCACGACGGAAGCAGCGGCTTCTCCCATGGAGCGTCGCAAATTATCGTCTTCGACCAGCTCTTTAATGTCGCTCATCAAATCCGCTTGATGCCGCACTTGAC
>CAZJOE010000491.1:0-1515 GCA_964547555.1 uncultured Elusimicrobia bacterium
AGCCTTTGAGTATTGAACGGCTTTGCTGATATTTCCAAAAGCGGCAACGGAACCTAAACTAACAATGGCCAAAAGGACGCTGGCGATCATGACCTCTACCAGCGTCATCCCTTGGCTGGCGCCTTTTGCTATTGAACGAAAAGAATTGGGGATACCGATTTTAAACCTCACGTGACATTGTAACCCCGACTTAAAAGTACGCTCCAGGCCAGCTCCGTAAATGGGGGTGTGACTTTAATTATAAAAAAGGCATGCCCAAAGCAACAAAAACTCCACTTTTAGATTTGATACGATGCGTTTTATGTCGAGAAAGTCCCTATTTATTACCTTCGAAGGAACAGACGGTGTTGGCAAAACAACTCAAGCCAAACTTTTAAAAAAATGGCTTGAAGAAAAAAAACGAAATGTTGTCCTCACGCGAGAACCGGGAGGGGGCCCTATTTCGGAAAAAATTCGGGAAATTTTGCTTAGCCCCAAAACCAAAATCGAGGATTTGACGGAACTTTTTCTTTATCAAGCGGCGCGCATCGAACATGTTGAAAAAGTGGTGAGGCCGGCGTTGAAAAAGGGGAAAACAATTTTGTGCGACCGCTTCACCGACGCCACCATCGCCTACCAAGGCTTTGCCAGAGGGCTGTCTTTACAAACGATCGATTTGCTCAATTCAGTCGCGACAAAAAACCTGGTTCCTGATTTAACGATTTGGCTGGATCACCCGCCTCAAAAAGCGCTTAGGAAAGCGCGGAAAAAGCGCGGCGACCGAATTGAAAACAAGGGATTTAAATTTCAGGAAAAAGTGCGCCAAGGCTATCGCACTCTCGCCCAAAAATATCCGCGACGATTTGTGAGAATATCCGTCCACCCTGAAATCGAGACCACTCAAAATGAAATCAGAAACCTGATCTCCCAAAGGTTTTTCTTATGAGCGTGATCGGCCATGAAAACGCGCTTCATTATTTAAGAGAAGGGATCCTCACCGACCGTTTAAGTCCGAGCGTTCTCATCGTGGGACGTGAAGGGATTGGGAAAAAATTGATCGCGTTGGAGCTCGCCAAATCTTTACTTTGCGAAAAACCATTGAAGAAATCGGTGACGGGAAAGTTAATTGAATGTGGCGAGTGCGAGGGATGTGGAAAAGTAGAAAAGTTGGCGCACCAAGACCTGCTACTCCTCAACAAAGAAATCCAAGCGGCCCTCCTCAAGGAAAAACCCGGATCGCAATCGGCGCTTAAGATCGAATCCGTCCGGCATTTGGACAAATTTCTTCAGATCAAACCTTTGGAAGGAAAGAAGAGAATTGTGGTCATGGAAGATGCCGACGAATTAACCAACGAGGCCGCCAACGCGCTCTTAAAAACATTAGAAGAGCCACCCAACAACGGACAGATTTTGCTGCTGGCCAAGGACGATCACAATTTACCACTGACCATTAAATCGCGCTGCGCCTTGATCCGGTTAAAACCGATTCCGGCCGCTGAAATCGCGCGATGGTTAAACAGTGTCCATGGAACCGCG
>CAZJOE010000492.1:0-1512 GCA_964547555.1 uncultured Elusimicrobia bacterium
CTGTTGTCTTTCCCCAACAGCCTGTCCATCCTATTACAGGCAGAGGCGGTCAGAAGTATGGCGAGTCCAAGTGAGGCTAGTAATGTTTTTTTCATCGTAATCTCCTTAGGACCAAAACGACAACACTCGACAGCGGCCCTGGCTTGGCGAATGTCTCTCTATGTTAGAGAGAGTTGCATGTCGTTTGTTAAGACACACTGGCGTAGGCTGAGGTTACAGATAAAACATCTGTAACCCTGAGTTCCCACGGAGTGTCCCATCAGGGGACGATTAATTATTAAGGAGTCAGTGAATGTGTGGAATTGTTGGTTATATCGGTGAAAAAAACGCGGCTGAAGTTTTAGTGGAAGGGCTGCGTCATTTGGAATATCGAGGATACGATTCGGCCGGCGTGGCGGTGCTCAATGGCGGACCCGTGGAGCTCAGACGGAGCATTGGAAAACTCAAGGCTCTCGAGGACTTGCTCCAAAAAAATCCCGCCAATGGGACGTTGGGGATTGGCCATACTCGTTGGGCCACCCATGGCTGTCCAACCGAGGAAAATGCCCATCCCCATGCCTGTTGTGAGAGTAAAATTTTTGTCGTCCACAACGGTATCATCGAGAATTATGATGAACTTAAAGAGGATTTAATGATCAAGGGTCATCTTTTTAAATCTCAAACCGATACGGAAGTCCTGGCCCATGTGATTGAAGATCACTATCAGGGAGACCTCCTGCAAGCCGTCCGAAAGGCGCTCGAGCGAGTGAAAGGTTCCTACGCGTTGGGCGTTGTGTCTCAGAATCATCGGGATCAGTTCATCGCAGCCCGGAAGGACTCTCCCTTGATTATTGGGATTGGAAATAAAGAGATGTTTGTCGCCTCCGATGTCGCTGCCGTCCTCCGTCACACTCGGAAAGTTATTTTTTTGGAAGAGGGCGACATCGCCGATATTTCCCGGGATGAAACGCATATCTTTGACCTCAACGGTATGCCCACCGTCAGGATCCCCCAAACGATTGAGTGGGACGTCAATAAGGTCCTGAAATCCGGATACAAGCATTTCATGCTCAAGGAAATGCATGAACAACCGGAAACGGTCCAAAATACCTTACGAGGAAGAATTAATATGAAGGAGGGACAAGTAAAGCTTGAAAAACATCTCCCTTTGGAAATCGCGCGGTCGTTGTCCAAAGTTTGCCTGATCGGTTGCGGAACTTCCTATCACGCCGGATTGGTCGCACGGTTTTGGCTGGAGGAAATGGCCCATATTTCTTGTGATGTAGAAATCGCCAGTGAATATCGTTATTTAAGAGCGAAGAAAGATCCGAATACTCTGGTGGTGGCCATTTCACAATCAGGCGAAACGGCGGATACATTGGCCGCTTTGAGAAATTCCAAAACGAAGGATCTCACAACCCTTGCTTTATGCAATGTCGTCGGTTCCACCGCGGCACGGGATGCCGCCTATTCACTTTTTACCCAATGCGGGCCGGAAATCGGCGTGGCTTCGACCAAGGCCTTCACGGGGCA
>CAZJOE010000493.1:0-1510 GCA_964547555.1 uncultured Elusimicrobia bacterium
TGTGATCGCGTCGAAGATGTCGACGAGCCGTGTCACCGAGGGCGCCGGGGCCGGGCGCGTACAGGCGCTCAACAGGACGACAGCGAGCGTGGGAAACAGCAAGGCGCGGGAGTGAACCATGACCGGTGTCCTCCGAACGCGAGAGTCTAGCGCGGATAACTCCCGAGCACCCGCAGCATCGCGGTCGATTTGAGGAGCGCGGCCGCGAATGGCGAGGGTGAGGCCTTCTCCGCTGGGAAGCGTGGAGGGACGCACAAAAAATTGAACCCGGTATCTTTTTTCAAGTTCGCGAAGAACCTGATCGTTTTGCCCGAAGAGAATCATGGCCTCTTCCTGGCTTTTTAAGTGAACCCTTCGGGTCGACATTAAGTGACGGGACCTCCGGCCATTTTAATTCCGAGATCTCGAAGCTGTTTCGGATCAGGGGCGCCCGGCGCGCCGCTGACCAGGTCGGTTCCCTTCTGTGTTTTGGGAAATGCAATGACGTCTCGGATAGAGGTTTCTTCCACCATGAGGGCAATCATCCGGTCAAACCCGAGCGCCAACCCCCCGTGCGGAGGCGCGCCGGATTCCAGCGCTTCGATGAGAAACCCGAACTTATCTTGAATGTCCGCCGGAGATAGCCCGAGCAAACTTAAAACTGTTCTCTGCATGGCCGCTTCATGAATTCTGATGCTGCCGCCCCCCAACTCCGTCCCGTTTAAAACCAAATCATAGGCCCGGGCGCGGAAGGTGCCCAAAATTGATTTGGGATCGAGAACTTCTTTGGAAGCGTCCAATTTCTTAAGCACTTCCAAATCTTCCGGTCGCGGCGACGTGAAAGGATGATGCACGGACACCCATCGCTTCTCTTCTTCACTCCAATCAAAAAGGGGGAAATCTGTGACCCACAAAAAATGAGCTTCGTCGTGAAGGGAAGGGAATTTTCCTTTGACGATGAAATGGTTCCAAAGATGCAAACGAAGCGAGCCCAAAACATTTTCAGCAAGCGTCCCTTTATCGGCAACAAGAAAAACAATATCGCCAGCTTGGGCTTGAGCGCCCATCTTAACGCTTTCGATTTCTTCCGGTGAAAGGAATTTGGCGATGGGGGACTCCACTTTTCCTTCCGCGTCAAATTTAAGCCAGGCCAACCCTTTGGCGCCGACCGATTGGGCAAATTTGGTGAGATCATCTATTTCTTTTCTAGAGAAAGTGGCGCCCCCTTTATGGAGTAAACCTTTGACCCCCCCGCCTTGCACCAAAGCATCTTTGATGCGGCTAAACCCCGTGTGCTGGAAAACAATGGAAAAGTCCACCAACTCTTGCGGGACGCGCAGGTCGGGCTTGTCTGATCCAAAACGGCGGCGAGCGTCGGCATAAGACATATGGACAAAGGGTGTTTTGAGGTTTAAGCCCAGGGCTTCTTTAAAAGCGAGTGAGATTAATTTCTCAACGGCCGTCATGATGTCTTTCTCTTCGATAAAGGACATTTCCAAATCGATCTGGGTAAATTCCGGCTGGCGATCGG